>NZ_JBJGYY010000003.1:0-204170 GCF_054050235.1 Geodermatophilus sp. SYSU D00696
CCCCCCCCCCCCCCCCCCCCCCCCCCCCCCCCCCCCCCCCCCCCCCCCCCCCCCCCGCCCCCCCCCCCGCCGCCCCCCCCCCCCCCCCCCCCCCCCCCCCACGCCCGTTCAGAGGAGGGTGCCGCCCTCGGGCTCGAAGGCGGCCAGCGCGGCGTCGACGCGGCGCAGCGTCCCCGCGTCGAGGGCGACGCGGGCGGCCTCGACGTTCTCGACCACGTGCGCCGGCGTCCGGCTCCCCGGGATGGGCACCACGTGCGGGTCCTGCGCCAGCAGCCACGCCAGCGCGAGCTGGCCCGGCGCCAGCCCCAGCTCCGCGGCCAGGGCGCGGACCGGCGCGTACCGGTCGTTGTTGCGGGCCAGCGCCGCGCCGGAGAAGCGCGGCGCGTTGTGCCGGAAGTCGCCGTCGGCGAGCGCGGTGACGGTGCCGGTCAGGAAGCCGCCGCCCAGCGGTGACCAGGCCACGATCCCGATGCCGAGCTCGCGGGTGGTGGCGAGCAGGTCCGGGTCGACCGGGCGCCACATCGACCACTCGGTCTGCACGGCCGCCACCGGGTGCACCGCGTGCGCCTCGCGCACCTGCGCCGCGGTGACGTTCGACAGGCCCAGGTGACGCACCAGCCCGGCGTCGACCAGCTCGGCGACCGCGCCCACGGTGTCGGCCAGCGGCACCTGCGGGTCGGGGAAGTGCGGGTAGTACAGGTCGATCCGGTCGGTGGCCAGCTCGCGCAGGCTCTGCTCGGCGTAGGCGCGCACGTGCCGGGGATCGGCGTTGACGGCCAGCTCGCCGTACGCGTAGCCGACCGGGAAGCGGTGCGCCGGCGCCCCTTCGGGGATGCGGAACCCGAACTTCGTCGCGAGGACCACCTCGTCACGCCGCTCCCGCACGGCGCGGCCGACCAGCCGCTCGTTGTGCCCGTCGGGTCCGTAGCCGTCGCTGGTGTCGACGAACGTGGCCCCCGCGTCCAGCGCCGCCGTCAGCGCCTGCTGTGCCCGCTCCTCGTCGACCTCGCCGTACATGCCGGGGCTGAGCACCATGGCGCCGAAGCCGACGGCCGGCACCGCCAGGTCGCCGAGGGTCCGGGTGGGCAGCGGGTCGGTCACGGGTCCTCCTGGGTTCCCGGGTGCATCGGTGCCCAGCCTCGGGGAGCCGCGCACGGCGGGACCAATGCCTGCCGTCATGCCTGGCGGGCATGCCCCGGCGTCAGACGGGGTCGGGCTCGCGCAACCGCTGGCTGATGACGCCGGTGATGCCGTCGCCGCGCATGCTCACGCCGTAGAGCGCGTCGGCGATCTCCATCGTGCGCTTCTGGTGCGTGATGACGATGAGCTGCGAGGTCGCCCGCAGCTGCTCGACGAGGGTGAGCAGCCGGCCCAGGTTGACGTCGTCGAGGGCGGCCTCGACCTCGTCGAGCACGTAGAACGGCGAGGGCCGGGCGCGGAAGATCGCCACCAGCAGCGCGACGGCGGTGAGCGAGCGCTCGCCGCCGGACAGCAGCGAGAGCCGCTTGACCTTCTTGCCCGGCGGGCGCGCCTCGATCTCCACGCCCGTGGTGAGCATGTCCTCGGGGTCGGTGAGCACCAGCCGCCCCTGCCCGCCGGGGAACAGCGTGGCGAAGACGCCCTCGAACTCGCGGGCGACGTCGGCGAACGCCGAGGCGAAGACGTCGTGGATGCGCCCGTCGACCTCGCGGACGACGGTGAGCAGGTCACGGCGGGTGGCCCGCAGGTCCTCCAGCTGCGTGGCGAGGAAGGTGTGCCGCTCCTCCAGGGCCGCGAACTCCTCCAGCGCCAGCGGGTTGACCCGGCCCAGGGTGGCCAGGTCGCGCTCGGCGCGGGCGGCGCGGCGCTCCTGGGCGGGCCGGTCGTAGGGCACCGGCGCGGGCTCGGGCTCGCCCGCGGCCTCGGCGGCGGCCAGCTGCGCGGGGGCCGGCGGCACGGGCGCGGCCGGGCCGTACTCGGCCACCAGCGTGGGCAGGTCGACGCCGAACTCCTCGGCGGCGCGCTCCTCCAGCGCCTCGATGCGCAGCCGCTGCTCGGCGCGGGCGACCTCGTCGCGGTGCACCTCGTCGGTCAGCCGCTCGAGCTCGGCGGTCGCGGCGCGGACGCGGGTGCGCACCTCGAGCAGCTCGGCCTCGCGGGTACTGCGCTCGCCGGCCAGCCGGTCGCGCTCGGTGGCGGCCCGGGCCAGCGAGGTGGCCAGCGCGGTGAGCGCCTCCTCCGCGCCCGCGCGCACGCGGGCGGCCACCTCCGCACCGCGGCGGCGGGCGAGCGCGGCGGCGGCGGCGCGCTCGCGGGCGGCCCGCTCCTGGCGCGCCTGGCGGCGCAGCGCCTCGGCGCGGCCGGACAGCGCCCGGGCGCGCTCCTCGGCGGTCCGCACGGCGAGCCGGGCCTCGGTCTCGGCCTGCCGGGCGGCGGCGGTCTCCAGCCGCAGCCGGTCGCGCTGCTCGGAGGAGGGCTCCGCCGCGGCCGGGGCGGCCTCGGCCTCGGCCAGCCGCGCCTCCAGCTCGGCCAGCCCGGCCGCGGACTCCTCCAGCGCCCGCTCGGCCCGCCGCTGTGCGGCCGCGGTGCGCTCGGCCTCGGCGGCGGCCGAGCGGGCGGCGGCTCCGAGCTCGGCGAGCTCCGCGGCCAGCTTCGAGCGGCTGCGGTCGGCGGCCTGCCGGGCGGCCAGGGCCGTGTCGACGTCGGCCGACCGGGCGCGGGCGGTCTCCCGGGCGGCGGCCAGCCGGTCGGCGAGGTCGGCGGCCCGCGCGGCGGCGGCGGCGAGCTCGCGCTCGGCCTCGTCGACCCGGGCCCGCACCTCCAGGCCCGACGGCGCGTCGGCCGACCCGCCCGACGCCCGGTCGGCGCCCACGACGTCGCCGTCGACGGTCACCGCGCGGACGCGGGGGTGGGCGGCGACCAGCGCGGCGGCGACGTCCAGGCTCGGGACGACGGCGACCCGGTCCAGCGCCCGCGCGAGCGCCGGCCGCAGCTCCTCCGGGGCCTCGACGAGGTCCAGCGCCCACCGCAGGCCCTCGGGCAGCACCGGCCAGCCCTCTCGCGGCAGCGGCGGCGGACCGCCGGTGACCAGCAGCCCGGCCCGGCCCCCGCCGGTGCCGCGCAGGTGCGCCAGCGCGGCGGCGGCGTCGTCGACCCCGGCGACGACGACCGCCTCGGCCAGCCCGCCCAGCGCCGCCGCCAGCGGCACCTCCGCGCCAGGGGCGACGGTGACCCGCTCGGTGACCGGACCGAGCACGCCGGGCAGGCCGGAGGCGAGGACGGCCGCGGCGCCGTCGGCCGGGGCCAGGCCGAGTGCGAGGGCGTCGCGGCGGGCCGCCCAGGAGGCGCGGTCGCGCTCGGCGGCGCGCTCGGCGTCGGCGAGCTCGGTCACCGCGCGGGCGGCGGCGGTGTGCGCGCTCACGGCGTCGGTGTGCGCGGCGACCAGCGCGACGTCCTCGTCGTCGGCGTCGGAGACCCCGGCCCGGCGCTCGTCGAGGCGGGCCTGCGCGGCCTCGGCCCGGCCGGCCGCCTCCGCGGCCGCCTGCGCGAGCCGCTGCGCCTCGGCCTGCCCCGCGGCCGCCCGGGAGCGGCCGGCAGCGACCTTGCCCGAGAGCCGGGCCAGGCCCTCCCGGCGGTCGGCGAGCGCACGGGTGGCGGCCACCCAGGCGCGCTCCTCGGCGGCCAGCGCCTCCTCCAGCTGCACGCGGGCGGCGACGGCAGCGGCCAGCCGGCCGCGCTCGGCCTCCAGCCCGGCCGCGAGCTCGGCCTCGGTGGCGGCGACCCGGTCGGCCTCGGCGTCGAGCTGCTCGGGGTCGCGGCCGCCGCCGCCCGCCGGGCCCGGCGCGGACAGGTGACGGTGCCGCTCGGCGGCCAGCTGCGCGACGCCGCGGAAGCGCTCGGTCAGCGCGGAGAGCCGGTACCAGGTGTCCTGCGCGGCGCCCAGCCGCGGGGCGTCGGCGGCCAGCGCCGCCTCCAGCTCGCTCTCCCGGCGGGAGACGCCGCCCAGCTCGGCCTCCACGACGGCGCGGCGCGCGCGGGCGGCGGCCTCGTCGGCGACGTCCTTCTCCAGCGCGTCGCGCAGGCCGACCAGGTCGTCGGCGAGCAGCCGCAGTCGCGCGTCGCGCAGCTCGGCCTGCACGCCGGCGGCCCGGCGGGCGACCTCCGCTTGCCGCCCCAGCGGCTTGAGCTGGCGGCGCAGCTCCGCGGTGAGGTCGGCCAGCCGGTCGAGGTTGGCCTGCATCGCGTCGAGCTTGCGGAGGGCCTTCTCCTTGCGCTTGCGGTGCTTGAGGACGCCGGCGGCCTCCTCGATGAAGGCGCGGCGGTCCTCGGGGCGCCCGGACAGGACGGCGTCGAGCTGCCCCTGCCCGACGATGACGTGCATCTCCCGGCCGATGCCGGCGTCGCTGAGCAGCTCCTGGACGTCGAGCAGGCGCACCTTGTCGCCGTTGATCTCGTACTCGCTCTCGCCGGAGCGGTACATGCGGCGGGTGACCGAGACCTCGGTGTAGTCGATCGGCAGCGCGCCGTCGGCGTTGTCGATCGTCAGCGTCACCTCGGCGCGGCCCAGCGCGGGGCGGCCGGCGGTGCCGGCGAAGATGACGTCCTCCATCTTGCCGCCGCGCAGGGTCTTCGCGCCCTGCTCGCCGAGGACCCAGGCGATGGCGTCGACGACGTTGGACTTGCCCGAGCCGTTGGGGCCGACGACGGCGGTGATGCCCGGTTCCAGGCGCAGCGTCGTGGCCGACGCGAAGGACTTGAAGCCCTTGAGCGTCAGGGCGGAGAGGTGCACGGGATCAGGGACCTGGCCACGGGACGCAGCCCGCGGTCGGCCCCCTGCAGGGTCCCGCCGCGAGCGTGCGAGCGGCGGGGGGCAGGGGGTCCTTCAGCTAGGCGAGAGCCGGCTGGGCGTTGTCGCCGGCCAGGCTGAGCAGCTCGGAGGCGATCACGGCGTCGCGCGCGGCGTCCCGCTGGGCGCGCAGTTCGGTCAGCTCCTGCTCCAGGCGGCGCACCTTGGCGCGCAGGACCGCGTTCTCGTCGAGGACGCGGAGCTCCGCGGGGGATACGACAGAACCGAAGAGGGCCTTGGCCATGGCGGAAACGGCCTTTCCGACAGCGAGAGGGAGTGCCCGCCGCCCCGAGAAGTCGGTCGGCGCGGGCTCGGTACCCCCAGGGTGACACCCCCGGACACGCAGGTCAACGGCACCACCGGAGGGCCGCCGTGTCGGGGGGATGTCGCCTTCGTCACGCCGTCGTGAACCCGGCACTCCCCTGCACCGCGCGCTGCTCGTGCACCACCGCGGTGACCGCTCCGGGCGCGCGGGGCCCGTCGAGGGCGGCGACGACGGTGCGCACCGTGTCGGCCGGCCCCTCGAGCTCGACCTCGACGCGCCCGTCGGGCAGGTTCCGCGCCCAGCCCGACAGCCCGGCGGCGTCGGCCAGGCCGCGGACGAACCAGCGGTAGCCGACGCCCTGCACGTGCCCGGAGACCAGCGCGTGCACCCGGACGACGTCGTTCACGACCGCCTCGCCCGCGGGCGCGGCTGGCAGGTCGGGCAGCTGTAGCTCGACCGGTTCATGAAGGACTCGCGCACGATCGGCGTCCCGCACCGCGGGCAGGGCCGGTCGGCCTGGCCGTAGACGGCCAGGTGCCGGGAGAAGTAGCCGCTCTGCCCGTTGACGTCGACGTAGAGCGAGTCGAAGGAGGTGCCGCCCTGCGCCAGGCTCTCGGTCAGCACGTCCCGGACCCCCTCCAGCAGGTCGGACACCTGGGCCCGGGTGAGCCGGTCGGTGGGGCGGTTGCCGTGCAGCCGCGCCCGCCACAGCGCCTCGTCGGCGTAGATGTTGCCGACCCCGCCGATCAGGGTCTGGTCGAGCAGCGCGCGCTTGACCTCGGTGCGGCGGCGGCGCAGGGCCGCGCTGAACGCGTCGGCGTCGAAGGAGCCGTCGAGCGGGTCGATGGCGATGTGCGCCAGGCGGTCGGGGATCGCGTGCCCGTCGGCGTCCTCCACGGCGAGCCCGCCGAATGTCCGCTGGTCGACGAAGCGCAGCTCGCGGCCGCCGTCGGTGAAGGTGAACCGGGCGCGCAGGTGGGTCTCGTCGGGCTGGGAGCGCTTCTCGACCAGCAGCTGCCCGCTCATGCCCAGGTGGGCGACCATGGCCCGCCCGGACGGGGCGCCGTCGGGCTCGGTGAGCGGCAGCCACAGGTACTTGCCGCGGCGGTGGGCGGCGGCGAAGGTGCGGCCGGTGAGCGCCTCGACGAAGTGCTCGGCGCCCTCGAGGTGCCGGCGGACGGCGCGCGGGTGGCGCACCTCGACGCCGGCCACGGTGCGGCCGGCGACCCAGCGCTCCAGGCCGCGCCGCACCACCTCGACCTCGGGCAGCTCGGGCACGTCGCTACTCCCCGGCGGGGGCGCCCGGCTCCTCGGCCGAGATCGCCTGCCAAGCGGCCTCCGCGGCCTCCTGCTCGGCGGCCTTCTTGGTGCGGCCGGTGCCGGTCCCGCGGACGACGCCGGCCAGCGACACCGCCGCGGTGAACTTCTTGGCGTGCGGCGGGCCCTCGTCGGTGACGTCGTAGACGGGGGCGCCCAGGCCGCGGGCGGCGCCGAGCTCCTGCAGGCTGGTCTTCCAGTCCAGCCCCGCGCCGCGCGTGGCGGCCACGACCAGCAGCGGGTCGAACAGCCGGTGCACGATCGCGCTGGCGACGTCGAGCCCGATGCCCAGGTGCACCGCCCCGATCAGCGCCTCCAGCGCGTCGGCGAGGATCGAGTCCTTCTCCCGCCCGCCGGTGGTCTCCTCGCCGCGGCCGAGCAGCAGGTGCGGGCCCAGTCCACCGGCGCCCAGCCGCCGGGCCACGCCGGCGAGGGAGTTCATGTTGACCACCGAGGCGCGCAGCTTGGCCAGCCGGCCCTCGGGCAGGTCGGGCTGGCTGCGGTAGAGCTCGTCGGTGACGACCAGGCCGAGCACCGCGTCGCCGAGGAACTCCAGGCGCTCGTTGGTGGGCAGGCCGCCGTGCTCGTACGCGTAGGAGCGGTGGGTCAGCGCCAGCGCCAGCAGGCCGCCGGGCAGCTCGACGCCGAGGGCGTCGAGCAGCCAGGCGGCCGCGCGGTCGGCGTGCGCCTGCCCCGCCGGGGAGTCGCCCACGGGGATGACCGGGGTACGGGCGGCGCTGCCCACGTCCGGCCGGGTCAGACGGAGAGGACCTGGCGGCCGGCGTGCTGGCCGCAGTTCGGGCAGGCCTGGTGCGGCGGCTTGAGCTGGCCGCAGGCGCGGTTCGGGCAGGGGGCGAGCGTGGGGGCGCTCGCCTTCCACTGCGACCGGCGGGCGCGGGTGTTGGCGCGGGACATCTTCCGCTTCGGGACGGCCACGGTCAGTTCTCCTCAGGGTCGCCCGGACGGTCGTCGACCGCTCCGGTGGTGAAACGGCCGGCGAGGCCGGCCCAGCGGGGGTCGACCAGCTCGTGGGAGTGGTCGGCCGGGAGGTCGTCGAGGCGCTGCCCGCAGCCGGAGCACAGCCCGGAGCAGTCCTCGGAGCAGGTGGGCGAGAGCGGCAGGGCGAGGACGACGGTGTCGCGGACCATCGGCTCGAGGTCGATGCGCTCGCCCTCGACGAGGCGGACCTCGTCCTCCTCGCTCGTGGCCTCGGTGGTGCTGCCGGGGTAGGCGTAGAGCTCCTGGACGTCGAGCTCGAGGGTGTCCTCGACCGGGTCCAGGCAGCGGGCGCACTGGCCCTCGACCGGGACCTCGACGTCGCCGGAGACCAGCACGCCCTCCATCACCGACTCCAGCCGCAGCCGCAGGTGCACCGGGGCGCCCTCGGGCACGCCCACCAGCTCGAGCCGCCAGCCCGCGGGCGCCGGGACGGTGCGGTCGAGCTCCTGCATGGAGCCCGCCCGGCGCCCGAGCTCGCGCAGCTCGACGGCCCAGGGGTTGGCGGCGGGGCGCCGGGCGTCGGTGGACGCGGCGCCTCGTCGATCGGATGGTGCGGCAGGCATGTCGGTACTCGCGGTCGTGGGGGGTGGAGGGAGCCCGGCCGGGGACGGGCACCGGCAGTCGGACCAGCATCCGAGACTACCCGATCCCACGGCGACACCGTCCGGCCGATGGTGGGCCACGATCAGGGTCCCTGATCGTGGGGGGGGGCGCCCACCCCCGGGGCGGGGGGGGTGGGGCCCCGGGGGTTCGGGTCCAAGTATGTTGCCGCCCCCCCCCCCCCCCCCCCCCCCCCCCCCCCCCCCCCCCCCCCCCCGCCCCCCCCCCCCCCCCCCCCCCCCCCCCCCCTCCCCCCCCCCCCCCCCCCCCCCCCCCCCCCCCCCCCCCCCGGCGGAGTCCGTCTCAGGCGGTGGGGGTGGTCCCGCCGCCGGTGCCGGTGCCGCGCCCGCCGGAGAACCGGCGGCGGGCGTCGTCGATCCGGGCCTTGGTCTTGGGGTCCTTGGCCATCTGCTGGGCCTTCTCCGACACCTGCCGCAGGGCCTGCTGGCCCTTCGGGCTGCGGGCGAACTGGGCCACCTTGTCGAACACCGACGCCATGTCGTGCGTCTCCTCTCGCCGGGCCCCGTGGCGGGCCCCTCGTCCCGGTCAACGGCCGGCGCCGGGGCACCGTTCCGCGGCGCCGGGCCGGTCAGGTGCGCGGGAGGACCGGCGGCGACGGCGACCGCTCGGGTTCCACCGGCCGGCCCACCCCGCGCCCGGCCAGCACGGCCGCGCCGACCGCCGACGCGCTGCGCAGCGGCAGGTACGTCACCGGCCGCTCCAGCAGGTCGGCCAACACCTGCCGGACCAGCGGGGAACGCCCCCCGCCGCCGGTGAGGACGGCCGGGTCGTCCGGCGCTCCGCCGAGCAGCGCGGCGGCGGCCGCCACGGCCGACAGCACCCCCTCGACCGCGGCCCGGGCCAGGTCGGCGCGGGTGGTCCCGGCCGACAGCCCGGTCCAGGCGGCGCGGTCGTCGGGCCCGGCGACGCCGCCGCGCTCACCGGTGAGGAACGGCCGGAACACCGCTCCCCCGGCACCGGGCCGCGCCGTCCCCGCCAGGTCGAACAGCTCCGCGGGCGGGACGCCGAGCACGCCGGCCGCCCACGCCCAGGCCGAGGCGCCGTTCTGCAGCGCGGCCATCGCGTACCAGCCCTCGCCGGTGTCGGCGTAGCCGTGCACGGGCGGGTCGTCGGCCGGGACGGGCGTCCAGCCCGGGCGCAGCACCTGCGCGCCGGTGCCGAGGTTGACCTGCAGCGCCGCACCGGCACCGGCGGCCAGCATCGCCAGCGGGGTGTCCGCACCGCCGACGACGACCGGCACCTGCACACCGCCGAGCACGGCGCCGCCCGCCACCTCCGCCGAGGGCCGCACCGCGGGCAGCAGGTCCGCGGGCACCCCCGCCGCGGCCCGGGCGGCGTCGGACCAGCCGTCGGCGACGACGTCCCACAGCAGCGTCGCCGAGGCGTCGCTGCGGTCGGTGACCCGCGGGTCGGAGCCGGGCAGCAGGGCCGCCCGCAGCGCGTCCTTGGGCAGCAGGACGGCGGCCGCGCGGGCGACCCGGTCCGGCCGGTGCGCGGCCAGCCAGGCGAGCACCGGACCGGTCATCCCGGGGACCAGCGGGTTGGCCAGCGCCGCGCGGTCGGCGGCCGGCAGCGCGCGCCAGCGGGCGACCTCGGCGGCGGCTCGCCGGTCGGGCCACAGCACCGCCGGGCCGAGCGCGGCGCCGGCGTCGTCGACCAGGACCGTGCCGTGCATCTGACCGGACAGGCCGAGCCCGGCCACCGGCCGCCCGTCGAGCTCCGGCAGCAGCCGGGTCAGCGCGTCGTCCAGCGCCGCCCGCCAGGTGCCGACGGCGCACTCGGCCCACCCCTCGTGCGGGCTCTCGACCGGGTAGCCGGCCTCCGTCTCGGCGACGAGCCGGCCGTCCTCGCCCAGCGCCACCAGCTTCAGACCGCTGGTGCCCAGGTCGGCGCCGAGCAGGACGGCGCTCACCGCGGGCGGTGGGCGGACCCGCCGGAGCGGCCGTTGCGGTCGGCGAGCAGCCCCGCCAGCGTGCTCAGCGCGATCTCCGCCGGCGTGCGCGAGCCGATGTCCAGGCCGATCGGCCGGTGCACGCGGGCCACCTCCTCCGGCGGGACACCGAGCGCGGCCAGCGCCGCGACGTGCGGTCCCTCGTGGCGGGGGTTGCCCATGACGCCGACCCAGCGCACCCGCCGGGCCAGCGCGTCGCGCAGCACCTCACCGAGCTCGGGCCGGTGGTGGTCGGTGACCACGACGTCGGCGGAGGACAGGTCGCCCGGGACGTCGTCGAGGGACACGACGCCGGCGCCGCGGCCGGGGTCCGGGTCGAGCAGCACGGTGCGGAAGCCCAGCTCCGGCGCCCACCGCAGCAGCACCGCGGCCACCGGCGAGTCGAACACCGCCACGAGCACCCGCCCGGTCGCCTCCGGGGCCGGAGCGCCGTGGGCGACGCCGCAGGTCGGATCGGTCACGGCTCCCCCAGGAACCCGGCGATCGCCGCCGCGAAGGCCGGCGTCCGGAGCACGGTCGTGTGGTCGCCCGGGACGATCCGCAGCCGGGCGCCGGGGATGGCCGCGGCGAGCGTCTCCGGGCGGGCCGCCAGCGGATCGGCGTCGCCGGCGAGGACGAGCGTGGCCGCGGTGATGGCGGCCAGGTCGGCACCGGTGGCGTGCACCGCGCGGGCGTGCGCGGCCAGCGCGCGCCGGTCGGCGTCCATGGCGTCGGCCATCCGGCGGAACAGGACGGTCCGGGGATCGCGGACGTCGGCGACGTCGGCCGCCTCGAGCGCGGCGGCCAGCGCGGCCATCAGCCCGGCGCGGCGCTCGGCACCGCCGCGCTCGACGAACGCCGCACCGGCGCCGCCGACCACCAGCCGGCGCACCCGCCGGTCGGCGACGGCGACCAGCATCGCCACCGTCGCCCCCATCGAGTAGCCGACCAGGTCGAACGCGTCGTGGCCGAGCGCGTCGGCCACCCGCCGCAGGTCGTCGGCCATCCGGGGCTCGCCGTAGGCGGTGGGGTCGTGCGGCTTGTCCGACCGCCCGTGCCCGCGGGCGTCGACCCCCACGACCTCCCGCCCGGCCGCCAGCAGGACCGCGACCGTCCCCGTGCCCACCCAGTTGAGCCGGGTGTCGGCGACGAAGCCGTGCTGCAGGTAGACCGGCGGGAGCCCGCCCGGCTCCCCCCACCGGTGCACCGCGACCGCGACGCCGTCGGCGCCGGGCACCCGCAGCGGGACCCTCGTCGCGGTCACGCGGCGCCCCGCTCCGGGCTGTCGCCGTAGGCGTAGGAGGCGTCGGCGTACCGGCCGCCCTGCGCGACCCCGGGCGGTGCGATCTCGCCGAGCCGCCGCAGGTCGTCCTCCGACAGCGACACCGCGAGCGCCCCGGCGTTCTCCTCCAGGTACGGGCGCCGCTTGGTGCCGGGGATCGGCACGACGTCCCCGCCCTGCGCCAGCACCCAGGCCAGCGCGAGCTGCCCGGGCGTGCACCCCTTCTTCTCCGCCAGCGCCCGGACGGCGTCGACCAGCCGCAGGTTGGCCGCGAACGCCTCCCCGGTGAAGCGCGGGTGGCCGCGCCGCCAGTCGTCGTCGGCGAAGTCCGCGGGGCTGCGGATCGCCCCGGTGAGGAAGCCGCGGCCCAGCGGGCTGAACGGGACGACGCCGATGCCGTGCTCGCGGGCGACGCCGAGGACCTCGGCCTCCACGTCCCGGGTCCACAGCGACCACTCGCTCTGCAGCGCCGCGATCGGGGCGACCGCGGCCGCCCGGCGGACCGACGCCGCGGAGGCCTCCGACAGCCCGAGGAACCGCACCGTGCCCTGCTCCACCAGCCCGGCCATCGCCCCGACGGTGTCCTCGATCGGCACCCGCGGGTCGACCCGGTGCTGGTAGTAGAGGTCGATCACGTCGACGCCCAACCGGCGCAGGCTCGCCTCGGCGCAGGCGCGCACGTTCTCCGGCCGGCCGTCGATGTCCATGCCCCCGCGGTCGTTGCGCCGCAGCGAGAACTTGGTCGCCAGCTGCACCTCGTCGCGGCGGCCGCGGATCGCCTCGCCGACCAGCTCCTCGTTGTGCCCGTCGCCGTAGACGTCGGCGGTGTCGAGGAACGTCACCCCCAGGTCGAGGGCCCGGTGGATCGTCGCGAGCGACTCGGCGCGGTCGGCCGCGCCGTACATCTGGCTCATGCCCATGCAGCCCAGCCCCAGCGCGGAGACGGTCAGGCCATCGCGGCCGAGCGTGCGCGGACCGGCGGGAGAGGTCATGCCCGCATCCTCGTCCCGGCCGGCGACCG
Organism: Geodermatophilus sp. SYSU D00696; assembly: GCF_054050235.1. NCBI lineage: Bacteria > Bacillati > Actinomycetota > Actinomycetes > Geodermatophilales > Geodermatophilaceae > Geodermatophilus > Geodermatophilus sp. SYSU D00696. The sequence goes on from NZ_JBJGYY010000003.1 coordinate 12,261, forward strand.
CACGCCACCGGCCGTTTCCCCGCCCGGCACCCGGGTAGCCGCCCGGGACAGCGACCCCCGGGAGGACCGATGAGCGCGCGTTCCGGCCGACGCACGGCCCGGTTGCTCGGCCTGGCCAGCCTGGGCCTGGGCACCTCGATGCTCGTCTCGCCGCAGGGCGTCGCCCGCCTCGCCGGGGTCGACGACTCCCCCGTCGCGCTGCCCGTCATCACCGCCGTCGGCGCCCGGGAGCTCGCCCACGCCGCCGGCCTGCTCGCCGGCCGTCCCGGCTGGGCGTGGACCCGCGTCCTGGGCGACGCCGTCGACCTGGCCGCCATGGGCGTCGCGCTGGCCAACCGCAGCGGCGAGCGCGAGCGTCGGCTCGGCAACGTGGTCGTCGGGGCATCGGCCCTGACCCTGCTGGACCTGCTCACCGCGCTGCGGTCGCGACGCCGGCGCCGCACCGCCAGGCCCAGCCCCGCTCCCATCCGGCGGCCGACCACGGGACTGGTCGCGCCGATGGTCGACGTCCGGCCCGCCCTGGCCGGCCGGCCCCGGCCGCCGGTGACCGGGCGCGCCTGACGCGCTCAGCGCCGCGCCAGGCCGTCGACGCGGGCCACCTCCTCCCTCGCCAGGGAGAAGCCCCCGATCGCGAGGTTGGCCCGGATCCGCTCCGGGGTGGCCGACTTGGGGATGACGACGACCCCGTGCTCGAGGTGCCAGCGCAGCACCACCTGCGCCGGGGTGACGCCGTGCGCGTCGGCGACCTCGCGCAGCACCTGGTCGCGCAGGTCGGTGTTCTTGAACGGGCTGTAGCCCTCGAGGACGACGCCGCGCTCCCGGTGCCCGGCCTCGACGGCGGCGTCGTAGAGCGCCGGCGCCCAGCTGACCTGGTTGACCTGCGGCGTCACCCCGGTGGCCTGCGTCAGCCGGTCGAGCTGCTGCAGCGAGTAGTTGCTGACGCCGACGGCGCGGGCGCGGCCGGCCTCCCGGGCGGCGACGAACCGCTCCCACAGCTGTTCCCCCGCGCCGCCGGGCGGCCAGTGCACCAGCCACAGGTCGACCGCGTCCAGGCCGAGCGCGGCCAGCGACGCGGTCAGGGTCTGCTCGGCCCGGCCGGCCTCCCGGGGCGGCAGCTTGGTGGTCACGAACACCTCGTCGCGGTCGACGCCGGCGTCACGCAGCGCCCGCCCGACCTCGGTCTCGTTGCGGTACATCGTCGCGGTGTCCAGGTGCCGGTACCCGGCGTCCAGGGCGGTCCGGACGGCGTCGTAGCAGGCCGCACCGGTCAGCTGCCAGGTGCCGAACCCGAGCAGCGGCATCGCGCCGCCGCCGTCGAGCGGGACGGCGGGGACGGCGTCAGGGGCGGCGTCGGTCATGCCGCTGCCCTGCCCGCGCCGGCCGCCGCCGACACCCGCGGGCCCGCCGTCGCACCGCCCGGGACCGGCCCGCGCGCCCCGGCCCGTCCCGGGTGGTGGGATGGAGCGGCGAGCACCCGCCCGGGGCGCCGCCGAGGAGGTCCGAGTGCAGTACGCCGAGTCCGTCGTCGACCTGATCGGCGGCACGCCGCTGGTCCGGCTGTCGCGGGTCACCCGCGACCTCGGGCCGGACGCCCCCCTGGTGCTGGCCAAGGTCGAGTACCTCAACCCCGGCGGCTCGGTGAAGGACCGGATCGCCGTGCGCATGGTCGACGACGCCGAGGCCAGCGGGGAGCTGAAGCCCGGCGGGACGATCGTCGAGCCCACCAGCGGCAACACCGGCATCGGGCTGGCGCTGGTCGCCCAGCAGCGCGGCTACCGGTGCGTGTTCGTCTGCCCCGACAAGGTCAGCCAGGACAAGATCAACGTGCTGCGGGCCTACGGCGCCGAGGTGCACGTCTGCCCGACCGCCGTCGACCCGGCCGACCCGCGCTCCTACTACTCGGTCTCCGACCGGCTGGCCCGCGAGACCCCCGGCGGGTGGAAGCCCGACCAGTACGCCAACCCGGCCAACCCGCGCTCGCACTACGAGACCACCGGCCCGGAGATCTGGGAGCAGACCGAGGGGAAGGTGACCTGCTTCGTCACCGGCGTGGGCACCGGCGGCACGATCAGCGGCATCGGCCGCTACCTCAAGGAGGCCTCCGACGGCCGCGTGCGCGTGGTCGGCGTCGACCCGGAGGGGTCGGTGTACTCCGGCGGCACCGGCCGGCCCTACCTGGTCGAGGGCGTCGGTGAGGACTTCTGGCCCGACGCCTACGACCGCGGCATCGCCGACGAGATCGTCCCGGTGTCCGACGCCGACTCGTTCCACATGACCCGCCGGCTGGCGCGCGAGGAGGGCCTGCTCGTGGGCGGCTCCTGCGGGATGGCCGTCGCCGGCGCGCTGCGCGCGGCGGAGGAGCTGACCAAGGACGACGTCGTCGTCGTGCTGCTGCCCGACGGCGGCCGCGGCTACCTGAACAAGATCTTCAACGACCAGTGGATGGCCGACTACGGCTTCCTCGACGTGACCACCGGCGGGGAGACCGTCGGCGAGCTGCTCGAGGCCAAGTCACGCAACGGGGCCGGCGCCACCCCCGTGCTCGTGCACACCCACCCCAACGAGACGGTGCGCGACGCGATCGACATCCTGCGCGAGTACGGCGTCAGCCAGATGCCCGTGGTCAAGGCGGAGCCGCCGGTGACCGCCGGCGAGGTGGTCGGCTCGGTCGACGAGAAGGTGCTGCTCGACGCGCTGTTCGCCGGGCGGGCGTCGCTGTCGGACCGGGTGGAGAAGCACATGTCCGCGCCGCTGCCGATCATCGGGTCCGGCGAGCCGGTCAGCGCCGCGGTGGCCGAGTTCGGCGAGGCCGACGCGCTCATCGTGCACGTCGACGGCAAGCCCGCCGGCGTCGTCACCCGGCAGGACGTGCTCGGCCACCTCGCCGGGGTGACCCGGTGACCGAGTTCTCCGGCTTCGACACCCGCGCCATCCACGCCGGGCAGGACCCCGACCCCGCCACCGGCGCGGTCGTCGTCCCGCTGCACCTGGCCACCACCTTCAAGCAGGACGGCGTCGGCGGGCTGCGCAACGGCTACGAGTACGCCCGCAGCGCCAACCCCACCCGCGACGCCCTGCAGGAGCTGCTGGCCTCGCTCGAGGAGGGCACCGCGGGCCTGGCGTTCGCCTCCGGCCTGGCCGCCGAGGACACCCTGCTGCGCACCGTGTGCGAGCCGGGCAGCCACGTCGTCCTCGGCGGCGACGCCTACGGCGGCACGTTCCGGCTCATCTCGAAGGTGGTCTCGCGCTGGGGTGTCGAGCACACCCCGGCCGACCTCAACGACCCCGACGCCCTGCGCGCCGCGATCCGGCCGGGCAGCACCCGGGTGGTCTGGTGCGAGACGCCGACCAACCCGCTGCTCAACGTCGCCGACATCGCCCTGACCGCCGAGATCGCGCACGAGGCCGGCGCGATCCTGGTCGTGGACAACACCTTCGCCTCGCCCTACCTGCAGCGGCCGCTGACCCTGGGCGCCGACGTCGTCGTGCACTCGACCACCAAGTACCTCGGCGGGCACTCCGACGTCGTCGGCGGGGCGCTGGTCGTCCGCGACGACGACCTCGCCGGGCAGCTGGTCTTCAACCAGAACGCGATGGGCGCGGTGTCCGGGCCGCTGTCGGACTGGCTGGTGGTGCGCGGCATCAAGACCCTCGGCGTCCGCATGGACCGGCACCAGGCCAACGCCGGCCGCATCGCCGAGTTCCTGCTCGGGCACGACGCGGTGTCGGCCGTCCTCTACCCCGGCCTGCCCGACCACCCCGGCCACGACATCGCCGCGAAGCAGATGTCGGGCTTCGGCGGGATGCTGTCGTTCCGGCTGGCCGCCGGCGAGGAGGCCGCACTGCGGGTGTGCGAGCGGGCGCGGCTGTTCACGCTGGCCGAGTCCCTCGGCGGCGTCGAGTCGCTCATCGAGCACCCGCACCGCATGACCCACGCCAGCGCCGCCGGCTCCCCGCTGGAGGTGCCGGCCGACCTGGTGCGGCTGTCGGTGGGCATCGAGGACGCCGACGACCTGCTCGCCGACCTGGAGCAGGCGCTGGCCTGACCCGCCGGTCAGTCAGCGAGCGCGAGCGCCCCGGTCGGGCACTGGGACACCGCGTCCCGCGCGGCGTCGACGTCGTCCGGGTGCTCCTGCAGCACCCGGACGGCGCCGTCGTCGTCGACCTCGAAGACGTCGGGGGCGAGCAGCTCGCACTGGCCCGAGCCCACGCACACCTCCCGGTCGGCGGAGACGCGCATCAGCGCTCGCCGCCCAGCCGTGCCGGGAGCCGCTTGAGGCCGTTGACGAACGAGGACGCCAGCCGGTGCGGCGGGCCGGTGACCTCGAGGTCGGGCAGCTGCTCGAAGACGGCGCGGAAGGTCACCTGCAGCTCGCGGCGGGCCAGGTGCGCGCCCAGGCAGAAGTGCGGGCCCTTGGAGCCGAAGCCGACGTGCGGGTTGGGGTCGCGCCCGACGTCGAAGCGCTGGGGATCGGCGAACACCTCGGGGTCGCGGTTGGCCGCGGCGTAGAACAGCAGGAACTTCTCGCCGGCGGTGAAGCGGTGGCCGCCGATCTCGCCGTCCTGCGTGGCGGTGCGCCGCATCCAGGTCACCGGGCTGACCCAGCGGACCACCTCCTCGACGCCGGTGCGGTCCAGCCCGGGGTCGGCGGCCCACCGCGCCCACTGGTCGGGGTGCTCCGACAGCGCCAGCAGGCCCTGCGAGATGGCGTTGCGGGTGGTCTCGTTGCCGGCGACCAGCAGCAGGATGAAGAACGACGCGATCTCCTGGTGCGAGAGCTGCTCCCCGTCGACCTCGGTGGTGACCAGCGCGGTGGTGAGGTCGTCGCGCGGCTCGGCCAGCCGCTCGGCCGCCAGCCGCTCCATCAGCGCGGCCATCTCCATGCCGGCGGTGAGGAACGCGGTCAGCGGGTCGTCGTTCTCGATGAGCTCGGGATCGCCGCCGGACAGGATGACGTTGGAGTTGGCCAGCACGGCCGGCCGGTCGTCCTCGGGGACGCCCATCATGTCGCAGATGACCCGCAGCGGGATCGGCGCGGCGATGTCGGCGACGACGTCGATGACGCCGTCGTTCGCCTCGGCCGTCGCCCGGGCGCGGGCCAGCACGTCGTCGACGACGGCGCGCACGGAGTCCAGGGTCCGCTCGAGCATCCGCGGCGTGAACGTCTTCGAGACGATCCGGCGGATCTTGGCGTGCCGCGGGTCGTCCATGCTGATCAGCGAGCCGTAGAACTCGTGCAGCTCGGCCGGGACGTCCTGCATCGACACCGCGCCGCGGCCCGAGCAGAAGACCGCCGGCTGGGAGCTGATCGCCTCCAGGTCGGCGTAGCGGGTGACCGCGTGGTAGCCGGGCCCGGCCGGGATCCCGGGGAGGTCGGGCTCGGCGAAGAAGGCGAACGGACGCTCGCGCCGCAGCCGGTCGAAGGCGGCGTGCCGGTACGCCGGCGGCGTCGTCCACCAGTCCCGGTCGGACAGGTCGACGGTCGCCAGGTCGACGTCGGCCGGGTCGATCCCGCCGGCGTCGGTTGGGGGGACGGCAGCGATGGTCACGGACGACTCCCTCGTCGGAACGGTCACCGTTGACCGCACGCTAGAGAGCCGATCACGTGAGGGGCAACACACTCCCGGCGCGTCGTACGGATCAGGACCGGCCGTATCGCCGCGGCTCCCGTGCCTCAGGAGTCGTGGGCGACCAGGTCCTGGTACTCGGGGTGACGCTCGATCCAGCCGCGCACGAACGAGCAGTGCGGCACCGCGCGCAGGCCCCGCGTCCGGACGTCGTCCAGGGCGCCGCGGACCAGCGTGCCGCCCAGGCCGGAGCCCTCGGCCTGCGGGTCGACCTCGGTGTGGGTGAACACCACCTCGTCGCCGCGGCGCCGGTAGGCGGCCAGACCGAGCAGGCGGTCGCCGTCGCGGATCTCGTAGCGCTCGGCGTCGGGGGCGTCGTGCACGGTGGGCTCCATGTGCGGGGCCAACCGCTCCGGGCGGCGCACTGTTCCGGCCCCGGACACGACGAGGGCCCCGGAGCGGCTGCTCCGGGGCCCTCGTGCGGTGGTAGCGGGGACAGGATTCGAACCTGTGACCTCTGGGTTATGAGCCCAGCGAGCTACCGAGCTGCTCCACCCCGCGTCGGCAGCACCACTGTACACGCGCCCGCGCCGGGTGCCGGCGGGGCCCCGCCGGCCGGGGTCCGCCTCCCCGGGAGGCACTGCGGGCAGGAGCCGCTGCCGGCGGTGACGACGCGCTCGTCGAGGCGCGGGGGTGCGCGACGACTGCTGGTCCCCGGACGGCGGGCGGCGCGACCCTGCCCGGGTGACAGCGCGAGGACGCCCGGCGGCGGGACCTCCGCTGACCTGACCGGGGGTACCGCCATGAGCACCTCGACCGGCAGCACCTACGACTCCAGCGTCTGGTCACGGGCCGGCGCCGCGGCCCCGATGGGCACCGTCCTCGGGACCGGCGTCCCGCCGCAGACCGGTCCTCCGCCACCGACCGGGCAACCGGGATCGGGCCCGTGGCGGCACCTGGCGCGGACCGGCCTCCCGGTCGCGCTGGGCGGCCTCACCGGCGTCCTCGTCGCGCTGGGCCTCTCCGGGGACGCCCTGTCCCGGCTCGTCCGCAACTCGCCCCGGGCCACCGCCACCGCCGTCGTCCTGGCCGTCCTCGGGGTCACGATCCCGGTCCTCGCGGCCGTCGGCCAGCAGTTCCAGCGCACCGCCGTCCTGCTGGGCGGGGTCGTCCTGGTCACCGGCGCCGTGGTGGCCGTCATGGGCGGGGCATCGGCGATCGCGGAGCGGGAGGAGCCCGGCCTCACGCTCACCTCCCGGGCGGTCGATCCCACCGGCGCCACCGTGCGGATCGAGGTCGCCGCCCGGGGCTCGTCGCTGGCGATCGAGGAGCACGTGCTCGTGCGCGTGGTCGCCTTCCGCGCCGGGACCGCCATGGACGACGCGCGGGCGGCCTGCGCCGACACCAAGGACCTGACCGTCCAGACCACCGACGACGCCGGGAGGCCGGTGGCACAGCCGGTCCTCTACTCGGGGGAGAGCGGCCCCACGACCACCGGCGCCACCTCCCACACGATCACCCTGGCCGTGCCCACCACGTACGAGTACGTCTGCGCGCACGCGGCGCTGACCGACCGCTCCGCAGGGTCCGACCCGCGCACGGCCACGGTGATCGCCGCCGTCGCCGGACTGGTCTGATCCCCGTCCCACCGGGCCCGCACCACCAGGTACGGCGCCCCTGCCGCGCACCGTCCACCGTCGTGCAGCGCGGGCCGGGCCGATCCCCGATCGGACCGCTGAGGACCCGGCAGGTGACGTCAGTCGTCGACGAGCACGACCTTGCCGGGCCGGGGCAACCGGCGGGCGACCCGGGACAGGGCCGCGTGCCGGACGACGAACGCGCAGGTCACCTCCGGAGCCCGGTCGAGGACCCGGTCGCCGATCCGCAACCGCCCCTCAGCCCGACACCTCGAGGAACGGCAGCAGCACCTCCAGCAGCCCGGACGGGTTCTCCTCCGGCACCCAGTGCCCGGCACGCGGCACGGTGACCGCGCGGACGTCGTCGGCCACCTCCCGGGCCATCGCCTCGTCGACCTCCGCGAACAGGTTGGCCTCACCGGCCACGGCGAGCACCGGAACCGTGAGCCTCCCCGCGGCGGCCAGCGCGGCCCGGTTGTCCCGGTCGTCCTGCACGAACGCCCGGTACAGCTCGAAGCCGGCACGCATCGCACCGGGCTGCCGGAAGTCCGCCGCGTAGCGGTCCAGGTCGTCCGCGGTGATCGCGCACGGGTCGTGGGCGGCGCCGTCGAAGAAGAACCGCAGGTACTCCCGCTCCCGCCCCGCCGTGAGGAACTCCGGCAGGTCGGGGGTGGCGTGGAAGGCGTAGTGCCAGTGCCGGGGATCGCTCGCCAGCTGCTCGTGCACCTGCGTGCCGGGCAGCGTGGCCTCCATCAGCACCAGCCGGTCGGCGTCCCCGCGGAACCGCAGTCCGTGCGCCAGCGCCACCATCGACCCGATGTCGTGGCCGACCACCGCCACCCGGCCGTCGACGGCCAGGTGGTCGCGCACGACCGTGTGCACGTCACCGGCCAGCGTCCAGGTGTCGTAGCCCATCGCAGGACGGGACGACCCCCCGGCACCGCGGAGGTCCACGGCCACCACCCGGTGCCCGGCCTCGGCGAGCGGCCCGATGACGTGCCGCCAGGACCACCACGACTGCGGATAGCCGTGCACCAGCACCACGGTCCGCCCGCCCGCCGCAGCCGCCCCGGCCACCACGTGGTGGATCCGCACACCCGGTGCCACCACGGCGGTGCCGTGCTCGACCCCTGGCGTGCCGGCGCCGCTCACGACCCCACGCCGCTCTCTGCCCACCGCGCCGGACCGGCCGGGCGGGGCAGCCACGGCTCGAACTCCCGCGGGAGGACCGCGGGCTCGACGGGGTCGGCCATGCCGTCATCCTGGCGCGTGGGTGGCGACGGCTCCAGCGTGGCGGTGCCCGTGGGGGTCCCTGAGCCCCGTCCCGGGTGTGGACGCCTCAGCCCCGGCCGAGGTGGTCGTGGACCATGCGGATGACCACCGCGCCCTCACCGACCGCGGAGGCCACCCGCTTCACCGCCCCGTGCCGGACGTCGCCGACGGCGAACACGCCGGGCAGGCTGGTCTGGAACTCGTGGGTCCCGCGACCGGCGGACACGCCGCGCCGGTCCGGGCCGGTCAGGACGTAGCCGGCGTCGTCCCGGTCGACGGCATCGGGCAGCCACCCGGTGTGGGGCTCGGCGCCGATCATCACGAACAGACCCGCAGCCGGCACCGTCCCGGTGTCCCCGCCGCCGCGGTGGCGGAGCACGAGGTGGGTCAACCGCCCCTCGCCGCCGCCGCCCACCACCTCGGTGCCGTACCGGACGGCGACGTTGGCCGTGGTGTCGATCTCGCGGACCAGGTAGTCGGACATCGTCGCGGCCAGTGAGGACCCGCGCACGAGGAGCGTCACCTGCTGTGCGTAACGAGCCAGGTGCAACGCCGCCTGACCCGCCGAGTTGGCCCCACCGACGACGTACACCTCCTCTCCCGCCATCGCCTGCGCCTCCGGAGCCGCCGCCCCGTAGAACACCCCGGCGCCGATCAGAGCGTCCAGCGACGGGACACCGAGGCGGCGGTAGGTCACCCCGGTGGCCAGGACGACGGCACGGCTGACGAAGGCGGACCCGTCGGCGAGGGAGACGACCCGCATCGCACCGTCCGCCCGCAGACCGACCGCCCGCGGCCCGTAGACGAACTCCGCGCCGAGCAACCAGGCCTGCTCGTACGCCCGTTGCGCCAGATCGGCGCCGGTGATGCCACGGGGGAACCCCGGGTAGTTGCGGATCATCGAGCTGGTGCCGGCCTGCCCGCCGATCGCCTCCGCCTCGAGCACCGCCGTGCGCAGCCCCTCCGAGGCGCCGTAGACCGCCGCGGCCAGACCGGCGGGACCGGCACCCACGATCGTCACGTCGTACGGCCGCGGGTCCGGCTGCGTCCGCATCCCGAGCGCACCGGCGATCTCCACACCGGACGGGCTCTCCAGGACCCGGCCGTCGAAGAGCACCACCACCGGCAGCGCCGCCGCCACCGCGCCGACCTCACCGAGCAGGGCCCGGCCCTCCTCCGAGCCCACGTCGAGGAAGTCGAAGGGGACGCTGTTGCGGCTGAGCAGGTCCCGCAGCTCGTGGGAGCGGGCCGACCACCGCTCCCCCACGATCCGCGCGGTGACGAAGTGCGGGCGGTGCGGCAGCGCCCACTCGTACAGCCACTGACCGATGGCCTGGTGGAAGTGCTCGTCACCGGGTCGCCACGGCTTGGGGATCCAGTCGATCTGCCGCAGCACCGACGCCGACAGCACCGGCGCCGTGGACCGGTCGCCCCAGGTGATCAGCACCGCCCGCTCCGCCTCCGGGTGCAGCGTGCGCACCCGGTCGAGGAACTCGGTGCCGGTCATGCCGGGCATCCACTGGTCGGCGAGGACCAGCGCCACCTGCCCGCCCGCGGCCCGCACCCGCGCCAGGTCGCCGAGTGCCTCCTCCGCCGAGGTGAGACAGCGGACGTCGTAGTCGGCGGCGTAGCGCTTGTCCAACTCCTCCCGCACGACAGCGAGCGCGGCCGGTTCGTCGTCCACCGCCATCAGCACGGGCCTGTCCATCGCTCCACCTCCGCCGGTGACCGCGCAGTGTGCCGCAGCCGGTCACCGTCCGGAGAGCCGTGGAGGTCGGAGGCCGCGAGAGCAACCGGGGGCCCGCACGGCCTACGACGCACCGGACCCCGGCCTCCACCTGGAGGACCGGGGTCCGGTCGTGAGTGGCGGGAGGCCCGGCCGAACCACCGCTCCCGCTGTTGGCCTTCGCTCATCGCGCAGGTCACGAGCCGCTGCACGGGCACCTGCGCACCCCGTCGTGGTCCGTTTCCGGGTCGGCTGGCCGCGAACCCGGGGGAGACGGAGGTGATCATGCCGGCGACCGGACAGCGATCGCGGCACCGCAACCCGCGGCCGACCGGCCCCGGCGCGAGGGGCCGGCGGAGCGGGGCGGACCGGAGAACCACTCTCCGCTCGTGCGACGCGGGCCCGGCCACGACACCCGTCCTCTGCGGGTGCAGCCGACCCTCGGTCAGCGCTGAGGGGACCCGCCACTGCGCTGCCCACGGCCGGTCCGGGTCACTGCCGGGATGACCGGCGTGCGACGAAGCCGGCGATGGCGTCGTTCACGAACGCAGGGTTGTCCTCGTGCATCAGGTGCGACGCCCTCGGTACCACCAGCTGCTCGGCCTCGGGCATGAGCTCGGCGAGCCACTCGCTGAGCGCGCCCTCGATCGTCGGGCTGTCCTCGCCGGTCAGCAGCAGAGCCGGTACCCGCACGGCGGAGAGGTCCGGCTCGGCCAGCGGTGGGAACCCGGCACGGAACTCGGCCTGCAGCTCGGTCACGCTCTCCCGCATCTGCTGCCGGCGCTGCGGGGTCAGCCGGGCCAGCGCCTGCCGGCCCAGCACTCCGCGGGCGAACAGCTGCAGCGCCCGATCGGCATCACCGCGCCGGTAGGCCCAGGCCATCGGGGCGGACGTGCGCAGGCCGAATGCCAGCACCGCCAGCGTCGCGCGCGGCCGGCGACGCAGGCTGCGCGCCAGGACGGCCGGGTGCGGGCGGGGCCCGGAGCCGAGCACCAGTGGCAACAGCGGCGGCTCCTCGAGCACCAGGCTGCGGACGACCTCGGGGTGCTCGATCGCGGTGAGCAGACAGATGAACGCACCCCACGAGTTGCCGACCAGGTGCGCCGGAGCCGCTTCCAGGGTGCGCAGCAGCGCGACGAGGTCCTCGACGTGCACCGGCATCGGGTCTGTTGCGCCAGGGACGATGGCCTCGTTCGGCCGGGCGTAGCGGCGGCTGTAGGCGATCACCCGGCACCGCGCACCGAGGGGATCGAGCTGGGCGGCCCAGGTGCGCAGGTCACCGAGGCCGCCGTGCACGAGGACCACCGGCTCCCCGGTACCCACCTGCCGGTAGGCCAGCGACACCCCGTTGACCATCACCTGCTGCAGCGCGCCGAACCCACCGCCGCCCGCCGCCTCGACAAGCGCCATGCCACGCTCCTCGATCCCCTGTGCAGCACGACCCTCCTCGCCGGTCGACCTCCTGTGCAACGGCCACGGCCGAGAGGTGACGTCGCACACCGGACACACCGCAGGGAGCGGGACCGCCCCCGCCCGCGCGGCACGGACCGAGCCGGTCGGGTCGTGCCACATCATCCGCACCGGGCTCGTCCGGGTCCGGGGCGTCCCTGCCCCGGTGTCGGCAGCTCGGCGGTGGCCGTCGCCGAGACGCTGACGCAGGTGACCGTGGTCGGCATCGACGCCTCGCCTCGCGTGCTCGCCCTGGCCGACCAGGTCCGCCCGGCCGGCCCCGCGGCCGCCCGGATGGTGCTCCACCGGCAGGACGTCGCCGACGCTCGACGAGCAGGACACGTACGACCTGGGCTGGGTGCCGGCGCCGTTCGTCCCCGGACCTGCGCTGCGACTGGGCCTCAGGCCGGTCACCCGAGCTCTCCGGCCGGGCAGCCGGCAGGTGCTCGGCCACGGCGAGTACGTCGGTGACGCGGTCGACGACGCGCCGAACCGGTTCACGACCGTCGCCCACGGATCACGCTCCTCGGCGACGCTCAGGCGCAGCAGCCGCTGGTCGACGCGGGACCCGACCCGATCACCACCGCGCCCACCCCCTCGGCAGCCCGGCCATCCCCGTCGGTCGCAAGCGAGCCTGACCGCATCACCGGCTGGGACGCGCAGACGCGACAGCCGACACATCCCACGACCTCACCTCCCGCGAGGACCGGGACGGTCGTCTCCAACGCCGAAGACCCGGCCCCCTGCGGGTGGGCCGGGTCTTCGGACCGTGGTAGCGGGGGGACCGGCCGAACCACCGCTCCGGCTGTTGGTGGTCGCGCGTCCATGCAGGTCAGAGCCCCGTGCATAGGCATCTGCACCCCCCCATCCGGTTCGCTTCCCGACCGGTCGCCCTGACGGATCGGGATTCGTGTCGACCTTGACAGGTGTCCCGGACAGGCCGTCCTCGGAACGATCTGGAGGTTCCTGTGGCCTCGGTTCCCCGCCGCAGGGGGATGCAGGAGAAGAAGTTCGCCGAGCTGGTGGCCCGCCCGGCGCGGCGCAGGTTCCTGGCCTCTGGCACTCCGCGCCAGGGGTCATACGGTGACGACGACCTTGCCGGTCGCCTTGCCGTCGATCACGCGTCTGATCGCGGCCGCCGTCTCGGCGAGCGGGAAGACGCGGTCGACCAGCGGCGTCACCGAGCCGACCTCGATCAGACCGGTGAGCGCCCGCAGGTCCGCGCCGCTCTCCTTGTTCACGAAGAAGCCCAGAGTCTGGCCGACGAACGGCGAGAGCAGCACGGCCCGCAACTGCCGGCCGAGCCCGTCGAAGAGCCGGCCGCCGGTCTCGCCTCCCACGATGACCAGTCGCCCGTGCGGGGTCAGCGCCCGCCGGAGCTGCGCGAGTGGGCGGCGCCCGGCGATGTCGATGATCGCGTCAAAGCAGCCCTGCGGGATCTCGTCCCGGCGGTAGTCGAGGACGGCGTCGGCGCCCAGCCGGCGGACGGCGTCGAGCTTGGCGCCGCCCGCCAGGCCGGTCACCTCCGCCCCCAGGGCCTTGGCGATCTGGACGGCGAAGGTGCCCACGCCACCCGAGGCCCCGATGACCAGCACCCTGTCCCCCGGCTGCACCTTGGCGTGGTCGCGAACTGCCTCCAGCGCGGTGCCGGCTGACACGGGCACGGCCGCCGCCTGCTCGAAGGAGAGGTTCACCGGCTTCCGGTCGAGCTTGTCCTGCTTCGCCACCGCGTACTCGGCGAAGGTGCCGTTGGCCGACGCGATGCCGTACACCTCGTCGCCCGGCCGGAACTCGGTCACTCCCGCACCGACGGCCTCGACCACTCCCGCGAGGTTGCGGCCGGGGTTGCGGAAGCTCGGCCGGCGCAGGCCGAAGACCAGCCGCGCGGGATAGGGGCGGCCGGCCATCAGGTGCCAGGTGCCGCGGTCCACGCTCGCCGCCCGGACGCGGACGAGAACCTCGCCGTCCCGTGGGGCCGGCCGGTCGGTCCGGCCCACCTCGAGGAGGTGCTCCGGAGCTGTGCCGTACCGCTTCTGGTGCACCGCGTTCATCGTGTCGGGGCCGCTGCTCTGCCCGGCTCGGGTCCCTCGTGTGGTCTCCATCGTCGACCTCATCTCTCCCGACTCACGGCTCGAGGTTGGTGCAGCTGGTCAGTGCTCCTGGTCGGTTCGGCGGAAGCGGCGAACCGGTACGCGTGGCCTGGACGACGTCGGCGATGGCGCGCACGGAGAGGGCGGCTCCGCTTTCCTCCTCCATCAGGCCGGCGTGCGTGGCGCCCGCGAAACGGTGGCTGCTGTTCGTCGACAGCCCGGCCATCCGGTCGTGAGCGGCCGCCCAGGCCGGATCCTCATCGTGTCCGGCCGCAGTGAGCACCACCAGGGGCGTGCTGCCCGGGGTCGTCAGCGCGCGAGCCTGGGTGAGCAGCGCGGGCAGGGTCGCGACCTCGTTGACCATGTTGCGCCCGCCGCGGGGGCTGGCGGCGAACGCCTGCACCTGGGCGGCGGCCGGGTCGGGCAGGGCGGACCAGAAGGACGTCGGCAGCAGCCGCCCGATGCCGAGGCGAGCCAGGCTGGGCAGCAGCGCGACCGCGCTGGGCGGGCCGGCGTGGGCTGCGTCGTCGCCGACCGTGTACGGGCTGGTGGCGTCGAGCAGTACCATCCCGGCGACCTGCTCGGGGTAGCGGGCGGCGTAGGTCATCGCGTAGTCGCCGCCGATCGAGTGACCGACGAGCACGTACGGGCCGTGTTCGCCGGCGTGGCCGAGCAGGGTGTGCAGGTCGGCGGCGGCCTGCAGGCCGTCCTGCCATCGACGGGTGCGTCGTCGCTCCAGCCCTGCCCGGCACGGTCGTAGGCGCAGACCCGGGTGGCGCCGCCGGCGGGTGGGCGATGTGGGTCCAGTGCGCCGACATCTCGCCGAGGCCGTTGTGCAGCACGACGGTGGGTCCGCCGGAGCCGGTGCAGTTCAGGTGCAGCCGATGGCCGCCGACGTCGTAGGACTGCCCGGGCATGGGGTAGGTCCCCACATCGGCCAGACCCACGGTCTCCACCGCACCGCCGACGGCCGCGGCAGCCATGACGACCACGACCGGGTAGAGCAGCCAGCGGCCGGAGCCGGCGGCCGGGGAGCGGCGGATGCGGATGCCGATCCAGAGGGCCAGCGCGAACAGTCCCGGAGGCGCGGGCGGTGGACCGGCCCGCGGCGGTGGTCGGAGCGGTGGTGGTCATCGTGCGCCCCCCTGTTCGGACGGGATCAGCGGCTGGGGCCGAGGGTTGGTCGGGGCCGCGGCGGCTCACCGGTGCGGCGTGCTCACCCTGCGATGAGCAGGCCGGCCGTGATCGCGGCGGCGACCAGCGCGGCGGCGACGAAGTCGACGGTGGCGCAGAACGGTGGCCACCAGCGGGTGTTGGCCACGAACCGGGTGCGGTGCTGCCACAGGTCCTTGAGGCCGTGGCCGGCCAGGCCGGCCACGATCAGCCAGGCCGATCCGGGCACCGCGGCGGCGGCGACGACCACGAACACCGACGCGACGGCCGTCTCGACGACGAGCACGTGTCGGCGCCCGTCGGCGACGGCGAAGCCGACGTACACCGCGGCGATCACGGCGAGCCCGAGGGCATAGACGGTGGCGGCGCTCAGCCAGGAGAAGGCCAGCGGCGTGGCGGCCTGGATCCCGCCGACCGTGACGCCCCAGACCACCGGCGTACGCAGGCCCTGGGCGCGCCCGGCGGGCGTGGGCTCGGCCGAGGTGCTGGTCGTCATGGCTGCTCCCGGGGGGTGGCGCCGGCCAGCGGGGTGGAAGCCGGTCGAGGAACAGCCTCGCCGCATCGGATCGGGCTTCGGGACGGCGTTTTCACCGGGTTCCCAGTCGGGAACGTCGAGGGCAGCCGGCAGCCGGCAGCCGGTACGGTCGGCTCCGTGCTGGCCGGTCGCGAGGCCGAACGCGCGTCGATCACGGCCCTGCTCGACGCCGCCGGCTCCTCGCGAGGCGGGGCGCTGGTGATCCGCGGCGTGGCCGGATCCGGCAAGTCGACGCTGCTGGCCGGCGCCGTGAGCTCGGCGGCGCACATGACCGTGTTGCGCACGCAGGGCGTGGAGTCGGAGTCCCCCCTGGCGTTCGCCGCCCTCCAGCGGTTGCTCTGGCCGCTGCACGCCCGCCTGCCGGCACTGCCGGCGCCGCAGCGGACCGCCTTGCGGGCCGCGCTGGGCGAGGCCGAGGGGGAAGGCGACCGGTTCCGGGCCTACCTCGGCACGCTGAGCCTGCTCGCCGACGCCGCCGAGGAGTCACCGGTGCTCGCGGTCGTCGACGACGCGCACTGGCTGGACGACGCATCAGCCGCGGCGCTGCTGTTCGCCGCCCGCCGGCTGCAGGCCGAACGCGTGGCCCTGCTGTTCGCCGCCCGCGACGGCGATGTCCACGACTTCGACGCCGGGGACCTGCCCACCATCGTCCTCGGCGGCGTCACCGGCGAGACCGCGGACGTGCTGCTGGCCGCCCGCGCCGGGAGGGGGATCGACCCGGCGGTGCGCGACCAGCTGGTCACCGGTACCGGCGGCAACCCGCTGGCGCTGGTGGAGTTGGCCGCCGTCCTGACCGACGACGAGCTGGCCGGGCAGGCGCCGCTGCCGGCGCAGCTACCGCTGACCGGCGGTGTCGAGCGGGCGTTCCTGGACCGCTACCGCCGGCTCACCGACGCGGCTCAGCGGTTCCTGCTGGTGGCTGCGGCCGACGACACCGCCCGGTTGCCCGTCGTCGGCGAGGCCGCGAACCGTCTCGATGCCGGCGATGCCCTCGACGAGGTCGAGCGGGCCGGGCTGCTCCGCGTCGAGGGGACCACGCTCTCGCTCCACCACCCGCTGGTGCGCTCCGCGGTCTACCGCGCGGCGACCAGCGCGCAGCGACGCGCGGCGCACCGCGCGCTGGCCGACGTCCTCGCCGCCGACCAGGACCGGCGCGCGTGGCACCTGGCGGCCGCCGCCGACCGCCCCGACGAGGCGGTCGTCACGGCGCTCGACGCCGTCGCCGAGCGCGCCGCCGGCCGCGGCGGACACGAGGCGGCCTCCGCGGCGTGGGCCCGCGCCGCTGAACTCACGACCGGCGCCGAAGACCGGGGACGACGGCTGTACCGGGCCGCCTCCGCGGCGTGGGCTGGTGCGCACCCCTCCCGGGCGGCGGCACTGGCGACATCCGCGGCGGCCGAGGTGACCGATCCGCTGCTACGGGCGCAGCTGCTGGCCCTGCAGGGCCAGATCGAGTGGAACTCCGGATCACTCGACGACGGCTTCGACCTCGCCCTGCAGGCCGCGCAGGTCGCCGCCGACGTCGATCCCGCGCTGGCGGGACAGCTGGCCGTGGTCGCCGCGGCGCTGGCCGTGTTCGGCGCCCGCTCGCCGCGCGGGGTCGACCCGGGGGCACTGGTGCCCGCACCGGCGCCGGACGCCCCGCCCCGAACGCGAGCCGCCGAGGCCCTGCTCCGCGGATTCCTCGCCGCGGCACGCCGGGACTGGAGCACAGCCGCCGGCGCGATCCACGAGGCGTTCGCGCTGACCGAGGCCGAGTTCGTCCGCGATCACGTGCAGCGCAACCTGGGCATCGCAGCGCTGGTCATCGGCGACGACGAGCGCGGGCTGCTGTTGCACGAGCATCTGCTGACAGCCGCCCGCCGCGCCGGAGCGCTGGACGAGGTCGAGCACGCGCTGACCCGCGGTGTTCAGTTCCAGATCGCCGTGGGCGCCTGGGCACCTGCGCTCAGTGCCGCGACCGAGGCGCGGTCGCTCGCGGCCAGCACCGGACGTCCGGGAATGACGGCGCTGCCGACCGCGCAACTCGCCCTGCTGGCGGTGCAGCGTGGCGACCAGCAGGCGGCCGAGCGTCACCTCGCCGACGCGGCGAGCATCCGGCTGGCGCGTCCGAGCGGGGTCACCGACATCGTCGTCGTCGACCTGCTGCACTGGGCGCGAGGCGTCCAGGCCGTCCGACAGCCGGCGGCCGCCCTGCACCACCTGGAGCAGATCAGCGAGCCCGGAGTGCGTCGGCTCGCGGCGATCGACCGGCTGGAGATCGCCGTCCGGGCCGGTCGGGACGACCTCGCCCACGCGTGGCTGGAGGAGCTGGCGACCTTCGCCGCCGGCACCGGCGCGCCGGCCGCGGTCGCCGTCGTCGAGCACGGTCGTGCGCTGCTTGCCGAGGGTCCCGCCGCCGAGGAGCACTTCCGGCGCGCCCTGGCCGCGCACGCCGACTCTCTGCGATTGCCCGATCGGGCCCGCACGGAACTGGCCCTCGGCGAGCACCTGCGCCGCGTGCGGCGTCGGATCGACGCCCGCGAGCACCTGCGCGCCGCCCTGGCACTCTTCGACGAGTTGGGTGCTGCGCCCCACGCCGACCGCGCCGCGGCCGAACTGCGCGCGTCCGGCGAGACCGCCCGCCGCCGCGACGTGTCCACCGCCACAGATCTGAGCCCGCAGGAACGCGCGGTCACCGCCCTCGTCCGGCAGGGGCTGACGACCCGGGACGTCGCCGCGCAGATGTTCCTCAGCCCCCGCACCGTCGAGTTCCACCTGCGCAACATCTTCGCCAAGCTCGGTGTCGCCTCCCGCGCCGAGCTCACCGCCCTGCCGCTCGAGGTCTAGCCGGGCCACCGGCGGTTTGCGCATGCGGGCTACGGCGGACTCGTTTCCCGTCCCCGAAGCTGCTCCGCTACTCCGGCGCACGCACCTGGCCGGCGGCACCATCGACGGCGCGACGTTCGACCCGGGCGTGAGCCGGCTCCCACCGTCCTCCGGCGGCAGGCCGCTCCATGAGCCACACGTGCGGTGCACCACCGGGTGGGTCGAGCTCGGCCCGGACGGCGAAGCCGAGGCGCTCGTAGAGGCGGGCGTTGGCCTCGGAGGAGGTCTCCAGGACGGCGATGGCGCCCTGGGCGTCCACCTCGGCCAGCCCGGCCGCGACCAACGAGGTGGCGAGGCCGCGTCCCCGCCACCGGGGCTGGGTACCCACGCACCCGAGGAACCAGTGCCGCTCGGCCGGCAGCAGTCGCGCGACGCAGTCGTCGGCCTCCGCCAGGCGCTCGGCCCGGTCACCGATCCACCGGGGGATCTCCGTGGACAGGAGTTCCTCGGTCGCGGCCGACAGCTCGGGAGCGTCCGGCCGGGTCCAGCAGGCCGCGGCGACCACGGCACCGTCCTGCTCCGCGACCCAGGTGGCCCCTCGCTCCGCACCGGCGACTCCCGCGTTCAGCCGGTAGAGAGCGGCCAGCCGGTCTCGGCTCGGGCGCTTCCCGAAGGCCCAGCGGATCCACGGGTAGTTCTCGAAGGCCTCGGCGAGCACCTCCCCCACCTCCGCGGCGTCGGCGCGTGTCGCCGGCCGGACGCGGGTCGCCATCGTGGTCACTGCGCCTCCACGGTGAAGGGAACGGTGAGCACCCGTCCGTCGGCGAGCCGGAACTGACCCCACAGCTGGTAGGTGCCGGCCGTGGCGAACTCGGCGTGCACGTCGAGCTCCGGGCCGAAGGTCTGGCCCGGCAGGGCAAAGACCGGGCGACCGGACGCGTCCGCGACCTCGGCGTGCTCGTGGGCGAAGGTCTGCCCGTCGGCCCGCATGACCACGACGTGGCCGGCGGCGGCCAGATAGGGCTGCAGGTCGTCGATCGGCCGGCCGGTGGCGTCGTCGGTGAAGGTGAAGTGCAGGTCGCTGCGGCCGCCGGCCGTCGCGTCGCCCTCGAGCTCGACGCGGATCCCGTCGACCACCGCCCTGCGCGGCCCGGCCGCCCGGACCACCGGTTCCGGCGCGGTGCCGGCCACCGTGATCATCTGCCGCTGGTGGACGTCGCCCATCTCGCCTTGCCGGCGGAACTCGGTGTTGACGATGTAGCGGCCGGCAGTGGGGAAGGTGACCTCCACGGCCAGCTGCCCGGGTGCGCCGGTCGGCTGGGGGTGGATGTGCGCGAACGTACCGAGATCCTCCCGCGTGGCGATCAGGTGCATCCACGCCTCGTGGCTGCGGGTGAGGTCCTCGACCGGCTCCCCGGTCTCGCTGTCCATGACGGTGGCGACCAACCGGGTCGGCTGCCCGGGTCGCGGGTCGGCGGGCAGGTCGAGGCGGACGTCGACGCCGGCGTCGGTGGCGTCGGTGGCCGGTACCTCGGCCGTCATCATCTCGCTCATCGCCGGCCGCATCGGCATGCCCGTGCCCTGCACCCAGGCTAGTTGGCCGTTCATCCCGCGCTCGGCGAACTCCATCCGGCTGACCGCGGTCAGGCCGGCCCCGAGGCTCAGCGCGACCACCGCCACCCCGGTGAGGTAGGCGTACTGGCCGATCCGTGCGCGCAGCGGCGGGTGCAGGATCTCGGCGGCCGTGGCGGGGCGGCGGAAGCGGCGCAGCCGCAGCGCGTTGGTGACGACGCTGACCGAGCTCATCGCCATCGCCGCCGACGCCAGCACCGGGTCCAGCAGCAGCCCGTCCCACCAGTACAGGGCGCCGGCGGCGACCGGGATGAGCAGCACGTTGTAGCCGAACGCCCAGCCCAGGCCCTGCTTCATGGTGGTCACGGTGCGCCGGGACAGCGCGATCGCGGAGACGATGCCGCGCAGGTCGCCGCCGACCAGGGTGATGTCGGAGGCGGCGATGGCGACGTCGGCGCCGGTGCCGATGGCGATGCCCACATCGGCCGCGCTGAGGGCGGCGGCGTCGTTGATGCCGTCCCCGGCCATCGCGACGACGTGTCCCTGTTCCTGCAGGCGGCGGACCTGCGCCGCCTTGTCGGCGGGCAGAACCTCGGCGAGCACGTGCTCGATGCCGACCTGCTCGGCGATCGCGGTGGCGGTGGCGGCGTTGTCGCCGGTGAGCATCCACACCTGCAGCCCGAGCGCCCGCAGCTGGGCGACGGCCTCGGCGGACTCGGGCTTGACCGTGTCGGCGACGGACAGCACCGCGGCCGCGTTCCCGTCGATAGCGACGAACATCGGGGTACGGCCGGCCGCGGCGTCGGTGGCGGCGGTGGCCTCCAGCGCAGTGATCTCGATGCCGTGGGCGGTCATCAGGGCGGCGTTGCCGACCAGCAGGTGCCGCTGGTCGACGACGGCGTCGATGCCGTGGCCGGGCACGGCGTCGAAGGAGCGCAGCGGCGGCAGGTCGAGGAAGCGGGCGGTGGCGGCGGCGACGAGCGCCTCGGCGACGGGGTGCTCGCTGCCGGTCTCCGCGGCCGCCACCAGCGCGAGGACGTCGTCCTCGGCCCAGCCGCCGGTGGTGGTGACGCCCGTGAGGGCGGGCTTGCCGCGGGTGAGGGTGCCGGTCTTGTCCAGGACGACGGCGGTGACCCGGCGGGCGGTCTCCAGCGCGTCGCCGTTGCCGATGAGGATGCCGAGCTCGGCGGCGCGGCCGGTGCCGACCATGACCGCCGTCGGGGTGGCCAGTCCGAGGGCGCACGGGCAGGCGATGATCAGCACGGCGATGGTGGTGGTGATCGCCATCGTGAGCCGGCCGGTGTCCGGGCCGAGCAGCGCCCACGCGAGGAAGGTGGCCGCGGCCAGACCGAGGACGAGCGGCACGAACCAGGCCGAGACCCGGTCGGCGAGGCGCTGCAGCGGCACCTTGGCGCCCTGCGCGTCCTCGACCAGGCGCACGATCTGCGCGAGTGCGGTGTCCGCACCGACCGCGGTGGCCCGCAGCACGACGGTGCCGGTGCGGTTGATCGTGGCGCCGATGACGGTGTCCCCGACGGTCTTGTCCACCGGCAGGCTCTCCCCGGTGAGCATGCTCTCGTCGACCGCGGTGGCGCCGTCGGTGACGACACCGTCGACCGGCAGCTTCTCCCCGGGCCGTACCCGGACCAGGTCGCCGACGACGACCCGATCGACCGGCACGTCGATCTCGGCGCCGTCGCGCAGCACCCGGGCGGTCTTCGGGGCGAGCCCGACCAAGGCGGTGATCGCCGCAGCGGTCTGCTTCTTCGCCTTGGCCTCCATCCACCGCCCGGCGAGGACGAGGGCGAGGATGACCAGGGAGGTCTCGAAGTAGACGTGCAGCGGCAGCCCCCAGCGCTCGGCGGCCGCCGGCCACAGGGTGACGAACGCGCTGTACGCATAGGCGACGCCGGTGCCCAGCGCCACCAGGGTGTTCATGTTCGTCGAACGGTGCCTCGCGGCGGCCCAGGCGGCGCGGTAGACGTCGCGCCCGGCCCAGAACTGCACCACGGTGGCGACCACCAGGATCGCCGGCATCAGCCAGTCCATCGCGTCCAGGTACAGCGGCACGTACATCAGGCCCATCAGCCCGAAGCCGGTGGCCAGGGTGATCTGCCACTTCAGCTTGAGTGCGGTCAGGTGCGCCTCGCCGTCCCGGTCCGTGCCGGGCGCGTCGGCGCCGCTGCCGGGGGGCTCGCCGGTGGGCTGGGCCTCGCGGCGCGGGGTCGCGGTGTAGCCGGCCCGGGCCACCGCGGAGGTCAGCTCCTCCAGGCTCACCTGGGCTGCGTCGAAGCGGACGGTGGCGACCTCGGTGGCCAGGTTGACCTCGGCGCCAGTCACACCGTCGAGCCGGTTGAGGGCCTTCTCCACCCGGCCCACGCAGGAGGCGCAGGTCATGCCACCGATGTCGAGGGTGCAGCAGTACGGCTCGATTGCCGCGGCGGCGGGGGCGCTGGCCTGTGCGGTGGTCGTCATCGCGGTCTCCTGGTGGACGGGCGGTTCGGTCTACGGCTGGATCGTTCGCGGTGGGAGGCGCGGTCGGACCGGGGAGATCGCCAGGTTCACCGGCTGGCGCATGCCCGGTCTCCGGTCAGCCGTCGGCGGCCAGGTCGGCGTAGGCGGCGGGCGGCCAAGCGGCGAGGATCTTGGGCCGCAGGGTGGCGCCGAGGCGGCGGTAGAAGCGCTGAGCGTCGACGTTGTCGACCTCCATGCCCCAGCGGATGAGCAGCTGCTCGGGTGCGGCGAGGCGAGCGAGAGCGGTCATCAGCCGCCGGCCGACGCCGGCGTCGCGGTGCCCGGGGCGGACGTAGAGGTCGTCGAGGGC
This sequence comes from Geodermatophilus sp. SYSU D00696, assembly GCF_054050235.1. Lineage (NCBI taxonomy): Bacteria > Bacillati > Actinomycetota > Actinomycetes > Geodermatophilales > Geodermatophilaceae > Geodermatophilus > Geodermatophilus sp. SYSU D00696. The sequence continues at coordinate 34,915 of NZ_JBJGYY010000003.1, forward strand.
GAGCAGGTCGCCGCCGGTCCACAGGTGCAGCTGGCGGACGGCGGAGACGTAGCCGACCGCGGCGCCGTCGCGCTCGGCCAGCAGGACGGTCACCTCGGGCCGGGCCAGCAGGATGCGCCACTGCTCGAGGTCGACGTGCACGTGCGCGGTCTGGTCCTCGTGAGCGGCGATCTCGCCGACCATCGCGGCGACGTCAGCGGCGTCGGCCGGGGTGGCCCGGCGGATCCGGACGCCGGCGTCAGTGAGGTGCGTGGTGACGGCGCTCATGGCGGGCAGTCCTCTCGGACAGGAGTGGCCGAAGGCGGTGGCGCGGCGGGAGCCGGCGGGCTGCTCCCGCCGCGCCGGCGGGGACGGGGCGGTGTGCCGGCCGTCCGGGTGTCAGCAGTGCGCGTACTCGTGCGGGCGCAGCAGCATCGCCGCGGCCATCGCCGGGAGCATGAGCACGTGGCCCCAGATCATCAGGGCGCCGGTGCCGATGAGCCCGAGGGCGAGCGGGACGAACAGCACCAGGAAGGGCAGGTACATGGCCGTGCCCATCTCGGCGATGGGCCGCCAGCGGTGGCCGCGGACCTTCATCCACGCGGACATGGCGGCGGTCATGTTCGTCGCCATGATGAGCGCTCCCGTGTAGGGGTTGGACATCAGGCCGGGGGCGCCGACGGCGTCGAGGACGAGGTTCCACACCGGGTGCAGGGCCACCATGCCCACGGCCATAGCGACGACCATCTCGAGGAAGTGGAGGGTGAACTTCCTGGCGCTCAGGTGGTGCGTGGCGTGCGCCGTCTCAGCGTGTGCGGTAGCGACGCTGGGTGTGCGGGTCGGGGTGGGCACTGTGGGTCTCCGGTGAGGGTCGGGGTGGGCGGGGGTCACGGGACGAGGGCGTAGCCGGCCTCGTCGACGGCGGCGGCGATGTCGGCGCGGTCCACCGGGCGCTCGGCGGTGACGGTGACGGTGCCGCTGGCCAGGTCGACGGTGACCGACTCGACGCCGTCGACGGCGGCGATCTCCTCGGTGACGGCGCGCTGGCAGTGCCCGCAGGTCATGCCGGTGACGGTGAAGGTGGTCGAGCCGATGAAGGTGCGCGGCGTGCTGGACAGCATGGGAACTCCTCGGGGTGCGGGTGGTGGTGCGGTCGGGAGGAAGCGTCGGCGCGGGGGTGAGGGCGTCTCACCGGGGAAATCGCCGGGATCCGAGCCGGGAGGGTCGGGCAGCGACCGGGGCCTGCGGTGTGGCTGCCGGTGGCGTCGGGGGCGTGCGGTCAGCTGCCGCAGCAGCGGGGACGTCGCCGCCAGGGCCGGGAGGGCTGCAGGCACCGGACCAGCCGGTCCCGTTGCGCGTCGCGGATGAGCTCCTGCGCTCGGGATCGGGCCAGGTACTCGTGGGTGAAGGTCATGGGTTCTCCTGGATGGGGACGGGGCAGGCGGTGGGTCGCCGGGCGGGCGCGGAGCCGCCGCCGGTGCTGCGGTGGTCGGCGGGCCAGACGCCGGTGCTGACCCTGTGCGTGGGTGAGGGCGCCGGCACCGGGAAGATCGCCGGGATTGCCGGACGTGCCGTCAGCGACGTTGCGGCGGGCCATCCGCCCGGTGGTCGATCAGCCGGCGGCGGGCAGGCGGGTCCGGGTGATGGCCGCGGCCAGTTCCCGGGGTCGCTCGGCGGCGCCGAGGCGCTGGTCGCCGAGCTGCGCGCCGCCGGGGGCCGGGCGCACCACGTCGCCGCCGACCTGGCCGACCCCCAGGCGCCCGCGCAGCTCATCCAGGCGGCCCGGTCAGCGTTCGGGCACGTCGACGCCCTCGTCGCCGACCACGCCCGCAGCAGCGCGCAGGATCTGGACCAGCTGACCGCCGCCGAGCTCGACCGCAGCTCTGCGGTCAACACCCGCGCCACTCTGCTGCCGGCCCGGCATCTCGCGGCGCAGCACCACGGCCGCTCCGGCGGGCGGCTGCTGACGTTCACCTCGGGGCAGTACCAATCCGCGATGCCCGAGCAGCCGTGGCCGCGGCCAACCCCGGCCGGCGGTGGAGCACCCCCACCGACACCGCCCGCCTGGTCGCCTGGCTGGTCAGCGACGAGGCCGAGTGGATCACCGGACAGGTGATCGCCTCCGACGGCGGCTGGTCGGCGCGCTGATCCGCGGCGAGGCGGCAGTTTGCTACGGGACGTGCGCCCGCCTGGCCTCGATGGACGTCGCGGCAGACGCTTGCTGCCCACGTGACGCCGCTCCCCCCGCCCTGGCTCTCACGCGGGGCTCCGTCCGGTCGCAGCGGCAACCCATCGTGCGGTCACCGGCATGGGGTTGCCTGCTGCGGCGGGCCGCCGGCGCGTAGTCGACCTACGGGTCACCGCCCGACGGCGGGCAGGGCTTGCACGTGCGGGGCCGAGACGTGCAGGACCTGGTACCGCTGCCCCCAACCCTCCGCTGGCTGCTCGGCCCAGAGGCGGAAGCGCACCATCTCCCAGGTGGCCGGGTCCACCACCAGCGCGCAGCTGTGCAATCCGCTGGTGGCCTGCTCCGCGGCCAGGTCGGCGAGGGCCGCATCGACGGCGTCGGCCACCGGCACGTCCGCCGGCAGACTGCTGGTGGTGCGCGTCGCCGCCGTCGGGGTGGCCGCCCGGGCCGGGCCCGGCTGGAAGGCCACGCCGGTCCAGTGCCGCACGACCGGCCGGCCGAAGTCGGCGCTGAGCCCGGCGAATGGCGGGCCGAAGAGGAACTGGTTCATGCCGGCCGCATCAGCCCACAGGTAGAACGGCGCGTACTGGTTCACCGGGGAGCCGAGCACACCCCGCTCCCGGACGGCGTATGCCTTCACGCCCAGGCCGGGGAAGGCATCGGTGCCCGAGGCGCGCGTCGCGACGCGGCGGCGGATGATCGTCATGTCGTAGTCGGCGGGCAGGGTGATCTCGTACTGCATCGCGTGCATCGGGCTCCTCGGGTCCCTGGTGGACGCGGGTCATCGTCGCGCGTCCGGAGCGGATCGTCGGTGGCTCGGCTGAACTGGTGCGCCGGCCCGGTGAGCGCGGGCCGGGCGGCGGCGATGCCGGCACGGTGCCCCGGCCGGTCCACGGTGGCAGTGGCGGGGCGGCCGCCGTTGTGGCCGACGCTGCGCCGGGCGGTGCGGCGGAAACCCCCGCACCGCCCGGCTGCCCGGAGCTCAGTGGCCGTGCATCCCGTGGCCGTGGCCGTGCGCATCGGCTGCGGGCTTGCCGACGGGCACGGCCAGGGCGGTGAGGACGAACAGGGCGGCCAGGACGACGGCGGTGGCGGTGAAGGCTCGGCCGTAGCCGTCGATCAAGCCGGCGGAGGTGGCCAGGTTCCCGGCGATCGCGGTGAGCGCGGCGACGCCGAGGGCAGCGCCGATCTCGTGACCGGTCATCATCAGCCCCGAGGCCAGCCCGGAGCGCTCAGCGGACACGTCGCTCATGGCGGCGACGGCGATGGCCACGAACATCGGGCCGACGCCGGCACCGACGAGCAGGAACCCGGGCAGCACGTCGGCGGCGTAGGAGGTGCCCCCGGCGCCGGTGGCCAGCAGCAGCACGCCGGCGGCCATGACCACCAGCCCACCCAGGATCAGGGTGCGGGCCCCGAGGTGGCCGATGACCTTCGACGCGACCGCGGCCCCGGCGGTGATGGCGCCGGCCAGCGGCAGGAACTGCAGCCCGGCCACGACCGGCGAGGAACCCACGATGGCCTGTAGGTACAGCGACGTCAGGAAGATCGCGCCGACCACCACGCCGGTCACGCCAGCCATCACCGCCGAGGCCGAGACCAGCGACCGGATCCGCCAGGTGGACGGCGGCACCAGCGGGTCGGCGGCGCGGCGCTCCAGGCGGGCGAAGGCGGAGAGCAACACCGCCGCGGCGGCCAGCGCGATCCACGTGCGCGGCGCGGTCGGTCCGGCCGAGCGGATGGCCTCGATGCCGAACACCAGGGCCAGCAGGCCCGTCACCAGCGTCAGCGCGCCGGGCATGTCCAGCCGGCGCAGCGCGGCGGGCTGCGTGGTGCCGCGGGCCACCGCGCGCAGGGTGCCGGCGACGACGGCGACGCCGATCGGCACGTTGATGAAGAACACCGCCCGCCAGCCGAGCGCGCTGGTCAGCGCCCCGCCGAAGAGCACACCGGCGGCGATGCCGAGGCTGCCGACGGTGCCCCAGACGGCGAGTGCGGTCTGCCGCTGCCTGCCGGCGTAGGCGGTCATGATGATCGACAGCGCGGCCGGGGTGAGCAGCGCAGCGCCGGCGCCCTGCGCCGCCCGGGCCAGGATGAGCGTCAGCGGGGTGTGCGCCAGGCCGCTGACCAACGAGGCTGCGGTGAACAGGCCGATCCCGGCGAGGAAGGCGCCGCGGCGGTTGAGCAGGTCGGCGATCCGGCCGCCGAGCAGCAGCAGCCCGCCGGACAGCAGCACGTAGGCGCTGATCGCCCACTGGTAGTCGGCGGCGGACAGGTGCAGCGCGTCGCTGATCGACGGCAGGGCGACGTTCACCACCGACACGTCCAGGATGACCATGAACTGGGCGGCGATCATCAGCGCGAACACCGTCCAGGGCCGGCGCGGCTCGTCCGCGGGCGGGGCCGGGTGGCCGTGACGGCGGTCGACAGTGGCGTGCTGGTACTCGTGGGTGGGGGCCGCCGGTTCGGCGGCGGGGTGGGCCGACATGGCTCCTCCTCGAGACGGGACTGCGGGACCGGCTCCCACGCTCGCCACCGCCGGGATCGCTCACGCCGGGAAAACCACCAGGTTCACGATCACCGGCGCCGTCCGCTGCGGTCGGTACGGTTCCGCTCGTGCTGGCCGGACGGGATGCCGAGCGCGCGGCGATCGCCGCCCTGCTCGACGCCGCGCGGACCGGGACCGGCGGCGCGCTGGTGGTCCGCGGCGTGGCCGGCTCGGGGAAGTCGACGCTGCTGACCGACGCCCTGGCCGCCGCCGCGGACATGCGGGTGCTGCGCACGTCGGGGGTGGAGTCGGAGTCCCCGCTCGCGTTCGCCGCGCTGCAGCGGCTGCTGTGGCCGCTCCGCGGCCGGATCGAGACCCTGCCCGGACCGCAGCGGCTCGCGTTGGGAGCCGCGCTGGGCGAGGCCGAGGGCGAGGGCGACCGGTTCCTCGCGTTCCTGGGCACGCTGAGCCTGCTCGCCGACGCCGCCGAGGAGACCCCCGTGCTCGCCGTCGTCGACGACGCGCACTGGCTCGATGAGGCCTCGGCGGCGGCGCTGTTGTTCGCCGCGCGCCGGCTGAACGCCGAGCGCGTGGCGCTGCTGTTCGCCGCCCGGGACGGCGACGCCTACGGTTTCGACGTCCCCGACCTGCCGACCGTGGTCCTCGGTGGCGTCACCGGCGAGGACGCCGACGCCCTGCTGACCGCCCGGGCCGGCGGCCCGGTGGACCCGGGCGTGCGCGACCGACTGGTGGCCGCCACCGGCGGCAACCCGCTCGCGCTGGGCGAGCTCGCCGGCGCGCTGACCGGCGACCAGCTCACCGGCCGGGCGCCGCTGCCCGCAGCGCTGCCGCTGACCGGCGGCGTCGAGCGCGGGTTCCTCGACCGGTACCGGCGCCTCCCGGACACCGCGCAGCGGTTCCTGCTCGTCGCCACGGCCGACGACACCGGCCGCCTCACCGTCGTCCGCGACGCCGCCGAGAGGCTCGACGCCGGCGACGACGCCCTGGACGCGGCCGAACGGTCCGGACTGCTGAGCGTCGACGGCGACACGATCTCCCTCTACCACCCCCTGGTCCGCTCCGCGGTGTACCGGGCGGCGACCAGCGCCCAGCGCCGCACCGCGCACCGGGCGCTGGCCGACGTGCTCGCCGCCGACCCCGACCGCCGCGCCTGGCACCTCGCAGCCGCCGCCGACCGTCCCGACGGGTTGGTGGTCGCAGCGCTGGACGGCGTGGCCGAGCGGGCGTCGGCGCGGGGCGGGCACGAGGCAGCGGCCGCGGCGTGGGCGCGCGCCGCGGAGCTCACCGCGGACCCGGCCGCCCGGTCCCGTCGGCTGGCCGCCGCCGCGCACGCAGCGTGGTTCGCGGCCCGGCCGGAGCGAGCCTCCTCGCTGGCCGAGGCGGCCCGACCACTTGCCACCGATCCCCTGCTGCGCGCCGACCTGGACCGGCTGCGCGCCCGGGTGGAGTGGAACGTCGGATCGCCGCTGGTCGGGCACCGGATCCTGCTGCACGCCGCCGCCGAGGTCGCCGACGCCGACCTCGACCGCGCCCGGGCGATGACCATGCTCGCCGCCGCGGTCGGCACGCACGCCGGCAACGGCACCGAGGACATGACCGCCTCAGCCGCGGCCTTCGGCGACCCGGCCACCGCCGACGACGCCCGGAGCCGCTGCTACGCCCGGCTGCTCTCGGGGTTCGTGCACGCCCGCGCCGGCCGGTGGGCGCAGGCCGCCGCGCAGTTCCACCCGGCGTTCACCGAGTGCGACCCCGGTGAGGACACCGACCTGCGGGCCAACCTCGGGGTGGCCGCGTTCCTGCTCGGCGACGCCGACGTGATCCTCACCCACCACACCCGGCTGCTGGCCTCCGCCCGCGAGGCCGGCGCGCTGACCACCATCGTCTACGCGCTGACCCGGCGGGCGTTCGGGGAGGTGGCCACCGGCGACTGGCGGGCGGCCGCCGCCGGCGCCGCCGAGGCCCTCGACCTGGCCACCGGCAGCGGCCAGCCAACGCTGACCCGCTTCCCGCACGCCTGGCTCGCGTTGCTGGCCGCCCTGCGCGACGAGCCGGGCCAGCTCGTCGAGCACCTCGCCGCCGTCGACGCCGCACCGGGAGCCGGGGTGACCGCGCCGATCGTCGACGACCTGGCCCGCTGGGCGCGCGGCGTGACCGCCGACACTCCCGCCGCGGCGGTGCACCACCTCCAGCAGCTGGGCAACGGCCCCGGCACCGTCGCCCGGCTGGCCGCCCTGGACCGCCTCGAGGCCGCCGTCCGCGCCGACCGCCCGGAGCTGGCCAGCGGCTGGGCCGCGGAGCTCGAGGCCTTCGGCACCGCCGTCGACGCCGCGTGGGCGCTCGCCGCCGCCGCCTACGGCCGGGCGCTGCTGGCCGAGGGCGCCGAGGCCGAGGCGGAGTTCGAACAGGCCATCAAGCACGCCGCGGCCGGCGGGCACCGATTCGACCAGGCCCGCATCCACCTCGGCCTCGGCGAGCACCTGCGTCGCGCCCGCCGTCGGGTCGACGCCCGCCCCCACCTGCGCGACGCCCTGGAGGTGTTCGAGGACCTCGGCGCCGCCCGCTGGGCCACGCGCGCCGCCACCGAGCTGCGGGCCTCCGGCGAGACCGCACGCCGCCGCGACGTCACCACCGCCACCGACCTGACCGCGCAGGAACGGCAGGTCGCCGGGCTGGTGCGGCAGGGGCTGTCCAACCGGGACGTCGCCGCGCGGCTGTTCGTGTCCCCCCGCACCGTCGACTTCCACCTGCGCAACGTGTTCAGCAAGCTGGGGGTGGCCTCCCGCGCCGAGCTCACCGCCCTTCCGCTGGACTAGGCGCCCCTCGCCGGGCCGCGCCGGGGGTGGGGTGCCCGGCGGTGAACCTGGTGGTTTTCCCGGCGTGAGGCCATCCGGCCCGCTCCTAGCGTCCGAGGCAGACCCAGCCCGGACGAAGGAGCCCGCCCGTGACCAGCGCCACTGCGGCGACCACGGAGTCCCCGACCCGGCGCGCCGGCGGCCTGCGCGGCGCGCTGGCGCGACGCTGGCCGACCGCGCTCGGCGCCGTCGCCGCCGTCAACAGCCTCGTGCTCGTCGCACGGCTGCCCGAGTCCGCACAGGCCTGGATCAGCGCCTGGTGCGTGCTGCTCGCCGCGGTCATCTACCTCACCTGGCGCACTGCCCGCGGCGACCTGGCGAACCGGCGGCTGCTGACCGCGCAGACCACCGCGGTGCTGGCCTTCGGTGCGGTGGCCATCGCCGCGGTCACGGTCCACCCGGCCGCCGGCCGGTACGTGCTGGCCGCCGGGTGGCTCGCCCATGCGGCCTGGGACGTCGTCCACCACCGCCTCGGCCGGGTCGTGGCCCGCTGGTACGCCGAAACCTGTCTGGTCGCCGATCTAGTCCTCGCCGCCGCGCTTCTCACCGTCGGCCTCGGCTAGCGCACGGCGCCGCCTTCCTGCTCCGCCGCTCCCTCTCGCCCCGTCAGGAGACGTCATGCCCATCCCCGCACGCACCGCCGACCCGACCCTCGACGTGCTCGTCATCGGTGCCGGCCAGGCCGGCCTCGCCCTCGGCCACCGCCTCGCCACTCGCGGCGCGGACTTCCTGCTGCTCGACGCCGGTCCGGAGATCGGCTCCTCCTGGCGCAACCGCTGGGACTCGCTCCGGCTGTTCAGCCCGGCCCAGTACGACTCGCTGCCCGGCCTGCCGTTCCCCGCCCCAGCCGACACCCACCCCAGCAAGGACGAGGTCGCCGACTACCTCGCCGCCTACGCCACCCACTTCGCCCTGCCGGTCCGGCTGAACACCCCGGTCGTCCGGATGCACCGCGACCCGGACGGGCTCTTCGCGGCCACCACCCCGACCGGCACGGTCCGCGCCCGGCAGGTCGTCGTCGCCACCGGCCCCTTCCAGAGCCCGCACACCCCCGCCCTGTCCGACCTGCTGGATCCGGGTGTCCCGCAGTTGCACAGCGCCGAGTACCGCAACCCGACCCAGCTGCCCGGCACCGGCCGGGTGCTGGTGGTCGGTGCGGCCAACTCAGGACTGCAGATCGCCGCCGAGTTGGGCACCACCCAGCCGGTCACCGTGGCGGTCGGCACCCGCCCGACCGAGCTGCCGCAGCGCATCGCCGGCCGCGACCTGTTCTCCTGGCTCACCAGGTCCGGGTTCTTCACCGTGCCTGCACACACCCGCATCGCCCGCCGGCTGCGCGCCCGCGGCGACCTGGTCATCGGCACCCGCAGCCGCCAGTTGCGGCGCCGCGGGATCGACTTCCGGCCGCGGCTGACCGACCTCGCCGGTCGCACCGCGACCTTCGCCGACGGCGGCACCGTCGACGGTGACGCGGTCGTGTGGGCCACCGGCTACCGCACCGACTACTCCTGGCTGCACGTGCCCGGCGTCATCGTCGACGGGCAGGTCCGCCATACCGCCGGAGCCACCGACGTCCCCGGGCTGTACTTCCTCGGCCTGCCCTGGCAGACCTGCCGCGGCTCGGCGCTGCTCGGCTTCGTCGGCGCCGACGCCGAGGCGCTCGCCGTCCGGATGGCCCGCGACACGCTCCAAGGCTTGGAACCGGACGATGCGGGCATCCACCAGTGGGCAACTCCGGCGATCTCACCTTTCACCAGGGTGACCAGCACCGTCACGGTCCTGGCGCCAGCCGCAGCCGGCCGAGCTCCGGAGGCCGGAAGCGCTCTGTGACCGGGATCTCTGGCACAACCGCCCGAGATGCATGCACACATGACGAGGGCCCTCACAGTGACTGTGAGGGCCCTCGTGCCTTGTAGCGGGGGCAGGATTCGAACCTGCGACCTCTGGGTTATGAGCCCAGCGAGCTACCGAGCTGCTCCACCCCGCGTCGGTGACACCACTGTACACGTCCCCGCGACGGTGCCGGTGGGACCCCGGCCGGACCACCGCTCGGGGGCCGTCGGACCACGTGTCTCCGCGGGGCACCGCCGGAGCCCGGGTCGCACGACGCCCGGGCGGATCCGGCGACGCTCCCCCGACGGCTACGCCTCCGGTGTCCCTCTCGCGCCGATCGCGGTGCCGGAGTCCTGGGTGTCCCCGGGCCGGCGCGGCACGGGCAGCGCCGGGGCGGCTCCCCTGGGAGCAGCGGGACCGCCGACGGCACGACGGCGCCGCGCGTCCACACTCCGGGTCCACGTGAGCCGACCGTCGGACCGCCCGCCGCGCCCCATCGGGACAGCGGTCCGCAGGCGGAGGCGCGCCGGGCCCGGTGCGCCCCCGCCGTGCGGGCTCAGCCCGTCGGTTCCGCCGGTGCCCCCGCGGCGGCCCGGGCCGCCTCGTAGGCCTCGACCGCCCGCTGCAGGTCGGCCAGCGCCTGACCCTGCGCCGCGAAGTCGCCGTTGCGCTGGGCGTCCTCGAGCCGCTGCAGCGCCGCGTCGACGTCCCGGACTGCCTGGTCGAGCTCCGGCGTCGTCGTCCCGCCGTCGGTCGGCGGGGTCGTCGGGTCCGCCGGTGCCGAGGGGTCGGCGGGCTCCGTCGGGGTCGCCGGCTCCTGCTCGTCGGGGGTGGCCCCCGCGTCGTCGGAGTCGGTGGCGGTGTCGCCGGCCCCGGCGCCGAAGACCTGGTCGAGGGCGTCGGAGAGGGTGTCGGCGTACCCGACCCGCCCGCCGTAGTTGACCAGCACCTTGCGCAGCAGCGGGAAGGAGTTCTCCCCGGTCCCCTCCACGTAGAGCGGCTGCACGTAGAGCAGGCCGTTGGCGCCGATCGGCAGGGTGAGCAGGTTGCCGAACACCGCCTGCGAGTCCTCGCTGTTGAACAGCGTCAGGTCACGCGCGACCTCGTCGTTGGTGTTGAACGACTGCTGCACCTGCTGGGGCCCGCGGAACGGGGTGTTGCCCGGCAGCCGGAGCACCTGGATCTCGCCGTAGGTGTCCGGGTCGCTCGACGCGGAGACGAACGCCGAGAGGTTCTGCCGGCGGAACGCGTTGAGCGCGCTGGTCAGCTGGAACGTCGGGTCCGGCTCGCCGGGCCGTGCGGCCAGGATGTAGTAGGGCGGCTGGGCCTCGTCGGCCGCCGTCGCCTCCTGCGACTGGGTGGGGTCGGCCGGCACCGCCCACCGGTCGTTCTGGCTGTAGAAGTCGCTCGGGTTGCTCACGTGGTACCGGGTGAGGATGTCGCGCTGCAGCTTGAACAGGTCCTCCGGGTACCGGACGTGGCTGACGAGTTCCTCGCTCATCGACTCCCGCGGCTCAACGACGCCCGGGAAGGCGGCCGTGTAGGCCTTGAGGACGGGGTCCTGCTCGTCCCACTCGTAGAGCGTCACAGTGCCGTCGTAGGCGTCGACGGTGGCCTTGACCGAGTTGCGGATGTAGTTGAACTGCTCGTTGGGCAGCGCGGCCGTCCCGGTGCCGGTGAGCGCGTCCGTCGCGGCCTCCCCCAGCTCCATCCGCTCGGAGTAGGGGTAGGCGTCCGAGGTCGTGTAGCCGTCGAGGATCCACACCACCCGCCCGTCGATCACCGCCGGGTACGGGTCGCCGTCGACCTCGAGGAACGGCGCGGCCTTCTCCACCCGCTGCCGCGGGTCGCGGACGTAGAGCACCTTGGAGGCGTCGTTGACCGCGCCCGAGAGCAGGAAGTTGCGCTCCCGGTAGTAGATGGCGAAGGTCAGCTGCCGGAAGAAGCTGCCGATCGCGACGCCGCCCTCGCCGCTGTAGGTGTTGTTGACCTCGCCCTCGGAGCCGTCCTCGGGCCGGTCGAACTCCCGGGGGGTAGCGCCCTCCGGTGCGCCGACCACCGAGTAGTCCTCGATGAGCTCGCCGTAGTAGATGCGCGCCTGCTCGACGTCGATGTCGCCGACGGTGGGCAGGTCGCGGCTGGTGAAGTTCGGCTCGCCACCCTCCTGGCCGGTGACCACCTGGTTGGCGGGCGCCGCCACGAAGCCGTTGCCGTGCGTGTAGACGGTGTGCCGGTTGATCCAGGTGTCCTGGTTCTCCGAGAGGCTGTTGCTGTCGAGCTCGCGGACGGCGACGACGTAGTCGCGGGTCTCCCCGTCGACCGTGTACCGGTCGATGTCGAGCTTCTCGGGGAAGCCGTAGACGTTGCGGATCTGCTGGCGCGCGGTGAACGTGCCGGCCAGCACGTTCGGGTCGAGCAGCCGGGCGTTGGGGATGGTCGCGTCGTCGGCGCGCAGCTCGGCCAGCGCCGCGTCGGTGTCGACCTCGTCACCGGTGTTCTGCTGCGCGAAGTCGACGTAGTCGACGTCCTCGTCGGTGAGCCCGTAGGCGTCCCGGGTCGAGGCGATGGCCCGCTCGATGTAGTCCGCCTCGCGCTCGTTGGCGCTGGGGCGGACGACGAACTGCTGCACGATCGCCGGGTAGGCCACGCCGATGACCAGGCTCGACAGCAGCAGCAGCACCAGGGCGGCGGCCGGCAGCCGGAAGTTGCGGACGACGACGTTGGCGAAGAACGCGATCGCGCAGAACGCCGCGGCGAAGACCAGGATCGTCTTGGCCGGCAGCAGCGCGTTGACGTCGGTGTAGCTCGCCCCGCTGAACAACTCGCCCCGGTCGGAGTAGACGAGGTCGTACCGGTCGAACCAGTAGGCGACCGCCTTCAGCGCCACGAACAGGCCCAGCAGCACCGACAGCTGCACCATCGCCGCGCCGGTGAGCTTCTGCCCCGGCGTCTGCAGCCGGAGGCCCCCGAACACGTAGTGGGTGAGCACCGAGCCGATCAGCGCCAGGATCACGATGGCGAAGCCGAAGCCCAGCAGCAGCCGGTAGAAGGGGTACTCGAAGACGAAGAACGACAGGTCCAGCCCGAACTGGGGGTCGGTCCGGCCGAAGGGCACCGCGTTGCGGAAGGTCAGCCAGGTCTCCCAGCTGCCCTGCGCGGTGAAGCCGGCGAACAGGCCCACGACGACGGCGACGGCGGTGAGCACCAGGGTGCGGCGCGGCTCCAGCGACTGCCGGTAGCGCTCCAGGTTCTGCTGCTCCAGCGACATCGGCCGGAACGCCGGGCGGAACCGGTAGGCCAGGTACACCGCCAGCGCGGTCAGCCCGCCGGTGGCCACGCCGGCCACGGCGAACAGCAGCGCGCGGGTCTGGAGCTCGGTCCAGAACACCTCGGTGAACCCGGTCTCGTCGAACCACAGGTAGTCGACGTAGACGTTGGTCAGGGTGCCGATGGCCGTGAACAGCACCAGCAGCACGGCGACGGACCCGATGACGACCTTCGCCCGCCGCGACAACGTCGGCACGGACACGGGGGGCCGCATGGCCACGAGCGGTCTCCTTCAGTTGCGGTGCGACGCCACACCCGGAGGGGTGCCACGCCGCGATGGGGCGACCGCGTGCGGTCGGACGGACGTCGTCACCGACGCCGGCACCGGCCCGTGCGTCGGCCGGTGTCGCCCCGACCAACGACCGGCGCGGCACCGGGTTCCCGCGGGCCTCCGTGCTGCCCGACAGCTTCCCCCACTCCGGGGGGTCCGTGACGGGCGGTCGGCACGAGCGGGGTCAGCAGCCCTGGGGCGTGCGGCCCTCGCGGAGGTCCTCGAGGGCGGTCAGGGCGTCGTCGAGGTCGGCCACCCGGGCCAGGGTCAGCCCGGTGGCCGGTGAGCCGAGCGCGTCGGCGCAGTTGTCGGCCGGCACGAGGAACAGCTCGGCACCGATGTCCTCGGCGGCGACCATCTTCAGCTGGATGCCCCCGATGGGACCCACGGTGCCGTCGGCCGCGATCGTGCCGCTGCCGGCGATCACCGCGCCCTCGGTGAGGTCGGTGTCGCCCACCAGGTCGAGGATCCCGAGGGTGAGCATGAGGCCGGCGGAGGGGCCGCCGACGTCGGCGACGTCGATGTCGACGTCGAAGGGGGCCCAGGGCTGCTCGCGCACCAGGACGCCGAGCACCGACCCCTCGCGCTCGGGCGCGCTCGTCGTCGTCACGGTCGCGGTGCCCGGTTCCCCGAGGCGGGTGTAGGCCACCTCCACGTCGGCGCCGACCGGGATCGCGGCGAGGACGTCGGCCAGCGTCGCGGAGTCCGGCGTGGGCCGCCCGTCGACCGACTCGATGGCGTCGCCCTCCTCGAGCAGGCCCTCGGAGGGCGAGTCGTCGCCGGACACCCCGCGGACGACGACCTTCACCGGGTAGCCGAGCTCGCCCAGCGCCGCGGCCTCGGCGGACTCCTCGGAGGTGAGGAAGGCCTGCCGGTTGGCCTGCTCGATCTCCTCCTCGGTGCGGTCGGGCGGGTAGACCGACTCCTCCGGGACGACGCTGATCTCGTCGTCGAACCAGCCGCGGACGGCCTCGACCAGGCTCAGGCCGGCCCGGCCGACGCCGACGGTGGTCAGCTCCAGGCTGCCGCTGACGTCGTTGCGCTCGCGCCCGCGCACGCCGATGACCGGGTCGCCGTCGATCTCGCCGAGGGTGTTGAACGTGGGGCCGGGCACCTGGGCCACGTAGGGCACCGGGAGGGCGGCGCCCAGGACGCCGGCGACGAGCAGCAGCACCACACCGACGGCGAGGACGGCGATCCGACGGGTCACGACCGGCCAGCCTATGTGCTCGGACCGCGAGCGTCCGCCGAGAGCGGACAGCCGGGGCGCCGATCCGACCGCGACCGGGTGATCACGCGTCTACCGTGGGGTGCATGAGCGACCTGCCGTTCGGCTTCGGGCTGCCCGACCGCGACCCCGAGCGCCGCGACCAGCCCGGCTCGAACGACCCGTTCGGCCTCGGTGCGCTGTTCGGCGCCGGCGGCGCGGGTGCCGGCACGCCCGAGGAGCTGCTGGGCAAGATGCCGCTGTTCGCCGAGCTGCAGAAGCTGATGACCTGGTCGGGCGGCCCGGTGAACTGGGACCTCGCCCGGCAGGGCGCGATCAGCACGCTGGCCACCGGTACCCAGCCGACGTCGGAGGCCGAGCGCGCCGCCGTCACCGAGGCGCTGCGGCTGGCCGACCTGTGGCTGGACCAGGCGACCGACCTGCCCTCGGGCGTCGACCGCGCCCTCGCCTGGTCCCGGGTGGAGTGGGTCGAGCAGACGCTGCCCGCCTGGTCGGCGCTGATCGACCCGCTGGCCGAGAAGGTCGTCGCCGCGATGACCAGCGCGCTGCCGCAGGAGGCCATGGCGATGGCCGGCCCGCTGGCCGGGATCATGGGCCGGATGGGCGGGCTGATGTTCGGCGCCCAGGTCGGCCAGGCGATGGGCCGGCTGGCCGGGGAGGTCCTCACCGGCACCGAGGTGGGCCTGCCGCTCGCCCCCGCGGGCTCCGGCGTGCTCGTGCCGCAGAACGTCGCCGCCTTCGCCGAGGGCCTCGACCGCCCCGCCGACGAGGTGCGGCTGTTCCTGGCGCTGCGCGAGGCGGCGTCGCTGCGGCTGTTCGCCCACGTCCCGTGGCTGCGCCAGCAGCTGCACGACGCCGTCCACGCCTACGCCCGCGGCATCACCATCGACCGCGAGGCCATCGAGCGCGGGCTCAACGACGCCATGGGCTCGATGGGCGGCGGCTTCGACCCGTCGAACCCCGAGGCCATCCAGGAGCTCCTCGGCAGCGGGCTGCTCGAGCCGGAGGAGACCCCGGAGCAGCAGATGGCGCTGCGCCGGCTGGAGACGCTGCTGGCCCTGGTCGAGGGGTGGGTCGACGCCGTCGTCGCGGCCGCCGCCGGTGAGCGGCTGCCCGGCCACGGGGCGCTGGCCGAGACGATGCGCCGCCGGCGCGCCTCCGGGGGGCCGGCCGAGCAGACCTTCGCCACGCTGGTCGGCCTGCAGCTGCGGCCGCGCCGGCTGCGCGACGCAGCGACCGTGTGGGGCGCGATGGCCCAGCAGCACGGCACCGCGGCCCGCGACCGCCTGTGGTCACACCCCGACCTGCTGCCCACCTCCGACGACCTCGACGAGCCGCTGGACTTCGTCGCCCGTCAGGGGGTCGACGACGAGCTGCGGCGGCTCACGGCCGAGGCCGGGGAGCCGGACGCCCCGTCCGACGAGGACCGGCCCGGCGACGCGGAGGGCAGCGGCCGCTAGGACGGCCCCCTGCAGGGTCCCGCCGCGAGCCTGCGAGTGGCGGGGGGCAGGGGGTCCTTCGTCAGTCGACCAGGTCGCCCTCGTCGGCGTCCGCGGGCTCCGCGCCGTCGGCGCGGGCGGTCTCGACGCCCTCCAGGAAGCCGCGGGCGCGCTCGGCCCGCGGATAGCGGGCCACCAGCGCCCAGAAGCGGGCGTCGTGGCTGGCCTCGAGCAGGTGGGCCAGCTCGTGGACCAGCACGTAGTCGACGACGTAGGCGGGCATCGTCCGGAGCCGGCTCGACAGCCGGATGCTGCCGTCGGCCGGGGTGCACGAGCCCCAGCGGCGCTGCTGGTTGTCCACCCAGCGGACGCTGGCCGGCCGCGCGGCGCCGTCGAGGTGCGCCTGCGACAGCGCCAGGGCGCGGGACATGAGCTCCTCGTCGCCGCCCATCGACCGGCGGCGGCGTTCCTCGCGGGTCTGCAGCTTGGCCACCATCTGCGCCACCCAGCGCCGCTCCTCGGCGGGGGTGAAGGCCGCGGGGATGAGCACGATCGTGCGCCCGGACTCGCGGTAGGCGGTCACCGTCCGGCGGCGGCGGGCGCTGCGGCGGACCTCGACCGGCCCGGCTGCGGTCAGGGGGCCGTGCGAGGGGTCGGGGGTCGATCCGGGCACGGGAGGACCGTAGCCAGCGGGCGGGGCCGATGCGCCCGGGGGGCGCCACCCGCTCGGGTACGAGTCGCACGGACGGTGGACAGCCCCGCCGTGAGGACGGGTCCACAGCCGCCACCGGGTATCACCGCAGGTGGCGGCTCCGTCGGGGAGGCGACACGCCGACCGGCCCCGGGCGCCGTCCCCCGCCTGCGCACAGGGACACGCCGCCGGGTCCCCACACCGCCCACAGGTCTGTCCACAGGCTGTGGGCGGACCCGTCCGGCGGGTCGGGCCGACGCGCGAGGCGGACCGGCCGGTCCGGGTAGCGTTCCCCGGGACGGCGCCCGGAGCGGGGGCCGAGCAGCCGGAGGGAGAGACACCGTGGCGGACAGCTACAACGGCTACTGCGTGAAGTGCAAGGAGAAGCGGGACTTCGACGGCGAGGTCAAGGTCAGCGAGTCCGGTCGCCGCATGGCCCAGGGCACCTGCCCGGTCTGCGGCACCAAGATGAACCGGATCCTCGGCAAGGCGTAGGGCGCTCCCACCTCCTCGACGGCGGCGTCCGCACGGCGGGCGCCGCCGTCGCCGTCCCCGGCTGTGGACAGCGGCAGCGCACCGGCGCCCTCCGCTGGCACCCTGCGCCGGTGCCCGACACCGCCCACCCACTCCTGCCGCCCGGCACGCCGCTGCTGCGCCGCGGCCCCGACACGCTCCAGGTCGGCGGGGTCGACGGCGCCGGCGCGGTGCTCACGGGGGCCGACCCGGCCGCCGTCGCCGCGGTGCTGCGCGGTCTCGACGGCCGCCGCACCCAGCGGGCCGTCCTGGCCGACGCCGCCGCGGCGGGCCTGGACCCCGGCCCGGTCGGCGCCCTCCTCGACGGGCTGCGCGGCACCGGCGCGCTGCTCGACCTCGACGCCGCCGACCTGCTCGCCTCCGACGCCGGCCCGGCCGCCGCGGCCCGCACCGCTGCCGAGCTGCCGGCCGCACGCGACGGCACCGGGGCCGCGCGCTGGCGGGCCCGGCGGGCGGCGGCGGTCGTGGTGCAGGGCGCGACGCGGGTGGGCGTGCCCCTGGCGGCGCTGCTCGGGGCCAGCGGCGTCGGCCGGGTCGCCGTCGGCGACGACGGCGTGGTCACCGCGGGCGACGCCGTCGTGGGCGGGCTGACCGCCGACGACGAGGGACGCCCGTGCGGACCGGCCGCCGCCGACGCCGTCCGCCGCGCCAGCCCGCTGACCGACCTGCGCCCCCTGCCGCCGGGCGCCTGGCCCGACCTGGTGGTGCTGTCCCGCCCGTGGTCGGCGTCCGACCCGCTCGTCGCCGGCCTGCGCGACGCCGGGGTGGCCCACCTGGTGGCGACGGTGCGCGGGGAGACCGGAGTGGTGGGACCGCTGGTCGTCCCCGGGGTCACCAGCTGCCTGCGCTGCGCCGACCTGCACCGCCGCGACGCCGACCCGCGGTGGCCGGTCCTGGCCGCCCAGCTCACCGGCGGTGCGCAGGTCCCGAGCGGGTCCACGCTCACCTGCTGGGCCACCGCCCTGGCGGCCGCGCAGCAGGTCCTGGCCTACCTCGACGGCAGCGGCAGCCCGGCCACGCTGTCGGCGGTCGTGGAGCTGCGCCCGCCGGACCTGACGCCGCGGCTGCGCCGCTGGCCGCCGCACCCGGCCTGCGGCTGCGCCGGCACGGGCGGCGCACCCGCCTCTCCCGGGTGACCGGGACCACCGTCCCGTCAGCGGTCCGTGGGTCCCCCGGAGACAATGGGGAGGTGAGCGACGACGCACCGGGGATCCCGAGGGGCTCGATCTCGCGCACCGCGCGGTTGGCCTCGCTCCCCCTAGGGGCGGCCGGTCGCGCCACGCTCGGGATCGGCAAGCGGCTGTCGGGGCAGTCCGCCGACGCCGTGAACGCCGAGCTGCAGCAGCGCACCGCCGAGCAGCTGTTCGCCGTCCTCGGCCAGCTCAAGGGCGGCGCGATGAAGCTCGGCCAGACGCTGTCGGTGTTCGAGGCCGCCGTTCCGGAGGAGGTGGCCGCGCCCTACCGCGAGGCGCTGGTCAAGCTCCAGGAGGAGGCTCCGCCGATGCCGGTGCGGACCGTGCACGCGGTGCTGTCCCAGCAGCTCGGCGGCACCTGGCGCACCCGGTTCCGCGAGTTCGACGACCAGCCGGCCGCCGCCGCGAGCATCGGCCAGGTGCACCGTGCGACCTGGCGCGACGGGCGCGACGTCGCCGTCAAGATCCAGTACCCGGGCGCGGCGACCGCCCTGATGGCCGACCTCAACCAGCTGGCCCGCTTCGCCCGGCTGTTCGCCGCGATCTTCCCGGGCCTGGACGTCAAGCCGCTGATCGCCGAGCTGCGGGCGCGGGTCATCGAGGAGCTCGACTACGGCCTGGAGGCCGACGCGCAGCGGCAGTTCGCCGCGGCGTACGCGGACGACGCGGAGATCGTGGTGCCGCGGGTGGTGGCCAGCGCGCCGAAGGTGATCGTGTCCGAGTGGCTCGAGGGCCTGCCGCTGTCGCGGGTGATCACCGACGGCACGCCGCAGCAGCGGGACCGGGCCGGTCACCTGATGGCGCAGCTGCACTTCTCGGCCCCCTCGCGGGCCCGCCTGCTGCACGCCGACCCGCACCCGGGCAACTTCCGGCTCGTCGAGGGCGACCGGCTCGGCGTCATCGACTTCGGCGCGACCGCCCGGCTGCCCGACGGGCTGCCCGAGCCGATCGGCCGGCTGGTCCGCTGGGCGCTGGAGGGCCGAGCCGAGGACGTGCTGGCCGACCTGCGGGCCGAGGGGTTCGTCCGGCCGGGCGTGGAGGTCGACGCCGCCGGGGTCCTCGACTACCTGCGGCCGATGCTCGAGCCGATCGTCAGCCACAACTTCCGGTTCACCCGCCGGTGGATGCAGGAGCAGGCCGCCCGCCTGGCCGATCCGCGCAGCGATGCCAGCCGGCTGGGCCGCCAGCTCAACCTCCCGCCGGCCTACCTGCTCATCCACCGGGTGACGATCGGGTCGATCGGTGTCCTGTGCCAGCTCGACGCGGCCGCCGACTACCGCAGCGTGCTCGAGGAGTGGCTGCCCGGCTTCACCGTCTGAGCCCGGGGACCGCCCGGCCCCGGACGGACAGGAGGCCGGGTCCCCTCCACACCGGGAGCGGAGGGGACCCGGCCTCGACCGAGGAGGGCACGTGGTGGTGCCCCGAGGTGCGCCGCGTCAGCGGACGGCGGCGCTGGCCCGCGCGGCACGCCGGCTGGCGTACTCCGCGCGGCGGGCCCACCGGCGGGCGGCCCGCAGCCGGCGCATGCGGCCGGCGGTATCGGCCTCGGCACGCAGCTCGGACAGCCGCGTGACGGCGAGGTCGTACTCGTAGCTGGTCATCTCGGTTCCTCACGGTCTCTGGTGGAACGTCTTCCGGTTTCTCGTCGGCCCCGTCCCGAGGCTCACCCCGAGCCTGCGAGGGGTGAGGAGGACGGGGTCCTTCATCAGGCCGCGACGACCTTGCGGGGACGACCCCGCGGGCGCTTGCGCGGGATGACCACACCCCGCTCGAAGATCTCGCCGCCCCAGACGCCCCAGGGCTCGCCGCGGTCGAGCGCACCGGCCAGGCAGGCGTCGCGGACCGGGCAGTCGCCGCACAGGACCTTGGCCTGCTCGAGCGCCGCGGGGCTCTCGGCGAACCAGAGGTCCGGGTCGTCGGACCCACGGCACGGCAGGGGTCGCCGCACGGGGGCCGGGGCCAGGGGCGGGTGCGGCGTCCTCGGCGGGATGCCACCGGTCCGGGGGAGCCCGGGTCGGCGGTGGGACGTCGGGCGGTCGATCGTCTGCTGCACTGCCGCTCCTCCTCGTACTCGTCGTCTGCGCGGCCGGCGGGGCCCGCCGACCGGGTGGTCGGGGCCGGGTGCCGCGGAGAAAGACGGAGGCCGCGGATCCCGGGTTCGGGTTCCGCGGCCTCGAGGAGGACCGGTCGAGCGGCTAGCTCTGCGGTCTCCCCGGGGAGTGGATCCCGAGGGTGGTGCGCTGCTGCTTGGTGGTGCTGCGGTGGGCATCGGTGCCGAGGACGCCGGTGCCGGGGACGGAGGTGCCGAACGGCGCGATGACGCCACCGGCGGTGGGCACACCGGTCCCCTGGACCGGAGCGGTGGCCGCCGCGCAGCCGGTGCCGGTCAGCTCGAGCGGCGTCGCGGTGCGGGCGACGGCGTACCGGGGACGGGCGGTGGGCACCATGCCGGTGCCGGCCGGACGCACGTCGAGGGCGCCCCAGGCGGAGACCCCGGCGGGGGCGAGAGCGAATCGCGTGTCGGTCATCGGAACCCCTCCTCCCGGGGTCGGAGCCCGGCTGTCGCACCGGGCTCGGTCTGGCGCGCCCGCGGCTGTCCGTCGGGCGCAGACAGGACAGTAGGGAAGGTCACGCGAGCGGCGCAACGCAATTAACGAGCGTGTCCCCGGGCAGGGGGACCCGGCGGTCACCGACCGTGCCGTCGGTACCGCCCGTGACCGGTCAGCCGCTGACGGTGGCCAGCACGTCCTCGCCGTAGAGGTCGAGCTTGCGGGCGCCGATACCGGGCAGCCCGGACAGCTCGCGCAGGGACGAGGGGCGAGCCTCGGCGATCGCCTGCAGCGTCGCGTCGGTGAAGACGACGTAGGCCGGCACGGAGGCGGCCTGGGCGGTGCTGCTGCGCCAGGCCCGCAGCCGCTCGAACACCTCGCCGGCCTCGCCCTCGAGGACGACCTTCGCCTTCTTGGCCCTCCGCGGCGGTGGAGGGGCCGTGGGCGTGGAGCCCGGGACCAGCCCGTCGAGGAAGCGGCTGCGCGGGCGGGCCCGCTTGGCGCCCGGGTTGCGGGCCAGCGACCACGACAGCGTCAGCTGCTCGCGGGCGCGCGTGACGGCGACGTAGAGCAGCCGCCGCTCCTCCTCGACCGCGTCGGGCCGCGACAGGGACTGCGCGATCGGCAGCACGCCGTCGACCAGCCCGACGACGAAGACCGCGTCCCACTCCAGGCCCTTGGCCGCGTGCATCGAGGCCAGCGTGACGCCCTGGACGGTGGGCGCGTGCTGCGCGTCGGCGCGCTCGGCCAGGTGGGTGACGAAGCGCGGCAGGTCGGTGGTCGGGTCCTCGGCGACGAGGTCGACGGCGAGGTCGACGAGGGCGGCCAGCGACTGCCACCGGTCGCGGGCCGCTCCCCCGGCCGGCGGGCGGTGCTCGACCCAGCCGGTGGAGGCGAGCACGTCGCGCACAGTGGGCACCAGGGCGCCCGGCTCGCTCCCGCCGGCGGCGGCGCCGCGCAGCAGGACGACCGCCTCGCGCACCTCGGGCCGCTCGAAGAACCGCTCCCCGCCCTTGAGCACGTAGGGCACCCCGGCGTCGGCCAGGGCCGACTCGTACACCTGCGACTGCGCGTTGATGCGGAACAGCACGGCGATCTCCGACGCGGGCGTCCCGGCCTCGACGAGCGCCCGGCAGGCCTGGGCGACGGCGGCGGCCTCGGTGGGCTCGTCGGGGTGCTCGAAGAACCGCGGGGCCGGGCCCTCCGCGCGCTGGCCGAGCAGCCGGAGCCCGGGCAGGCCCTTGCGCGGCGGCGCCTGGCCGATGAGCTTGTTCGCCAGCGCCACCACCTGCGGCGTCGAGCGGTAGTCGCGCTCGAGCTTGACCACCGCGGCGTCGGGATAGCGGTCGGCGAAGCCGAGCAGGTGGTCGGGGTCGGCGCCGGTGAACGAGTAGATAGTCTGGTTCGGGTCGCCGACGACGCACACGTCGGCCCGCCCGCCCAGCCACGCGTCGAGCAGCCGCTGCTGGAGCGGGTTGACGTCCTGGTACTCGTCGACGACGAAGTGCCGGTACTGCCCGCGCACCTGCCGGGCGACGTCGGGGTGCTCCTCGAGGGCGTAGGCGGTGACCAGCAGCAGGTCCTCGAAGTCGAGCACGCCGTCGCGCTGCTTGGCCGACTCGTAGGAGGCGTAGACCCGGGCGACGGTCGCGGCGTCGAAGGGCGGCTCGCGGCCGGCGGCCTGGGCCCGCTTCGGGTAGTCCTCGGGCGTGGCCAGGGTGGTCTTGGCCCACTCGATCTCGCTGGCGAGGTCGCGCAGGCTGGTCTTGTCGGTGCTCAGCCGCGCCCGGGAGGCGGCCGAGGCGACCAGGCGCAGCTTGTTCTCCACCAGCGGCGGCATCGGCCCGCCCAGCACGCGGGGGGCGAAGTAGCGCAGCTGCCGCATCGCGGCGGCGTGGAAGGTGCGGGCCTGCACACCGCCCACGCCC
The DNA here is from genome assembly GCF_054050235.1 of Geodermatophilus sp. SYSU D00696. Taxonomy (NCBI): domain Bacteria; kingdom Bacillati; phylum Actinomycetota; class Actinomycetes; order Geodermatophilales; family Geodermatophilaceae; genus Geodermatophilus; species Geodermatophilus sp. SYSU D00696. The sequence continues at coordinate 57,436 of NZ_JBJGYY010000003.1, forward strand.
AGGCCGGCCAGCCGGGTCCGCAGCTCCCCCGCCGCCCGGGCGGTGAAGGTCACGGCGAGCACCTGCTCGGGCACGAACGCGCCGGCGTGCACGCCGTAGGCGATGCGGTGGGTGATCGTGCGGGTCTTGCCCGTGCCGGCGCCGGCGAGGATGCAGACCGGGCCGTCGACGGCCGAGGCCGCCTCGCGCTGCTCGTCGTCGAGGCCGGCCAGAACCGCCTCGGCGCCGGCGGACGGAGCTCCGGACCCGGGCGTGCGTCCGGGCAGGTCGGCGGTCCGCGGCATGCGGGCGTGCTCCTCGGGGACTGGGCGGGGCGGGCGGACGGCACCGAGTGTCCCAGCCGGTACCGACATCCCGCCGGGACACCCCGGCGAAGCCGGGAAGGTCCGCCCGCCGGTGTGCGTTCTGCCCCTCAGGAGTTCCGCTCCGTCCCCGACGACCCCTGGGAGGTCCCCGAGTGACTGCCGCACCCGCCGCCGTGACGATGTACACCACCACCTGGTGCGGGTACTGCGTGCGGCTCAAGAAGCTGATGCAGCGCGAGGGCATCCCGTTCGCCGAGGTCGACATCGAGCGCGACGCCGCCGCGGCCGACGTCGTCATGCAGGCCAACGGCGGCAACCGGACCGTGCCGACGCTCGTCTTCGCCGACGGCACCGCACTGACCAACCCCAGCATCGACCAGGTCCGGTCCCAGGTCGCGCAGCTGCCGGGAGCCTGACCGGCGGGTGCTGCGTGGGATGCGGGAGACGGCGGTGCATCATCGTCCCCCGGCGGATCACGACCGTGACCGCCGCCCGACCCTCGGCCGCCGGGCCGCCCACCTCGCGGGAGCTGCCGTCGTGACCTCGGACTCCGTGCCCTCCCCCGTACCCGGACGGGCCGGGGAGCGCCCGTCGGCCGACGCGCCGTCGGTCGTCGTCGCCCGCACCGAGCGGGGCTGGCGGGTGTTCGCGCCCGGGTGCGCCCACGACGTCGACGACCTGCTCGAGGGCCTGTCCCTGGCCGACCTCCTGGCCGAGGAGCTCGACTGCCTCGCCGAGCCCGACCGCGCCGCCCGCCGGGCCGCCCGCGGGGCTCCCGGGGGTGCCGGTCCGGCCGAGGACCCGCGCGACGCCCGCATCGCCGCGCTGGAGCGCACCGTCAGCCAGCTCGAGCACGCCCTGGCCGCGCGGGTGGCCACCGAGCGCGCCATCGGCGTGCTCGCCGAGCGGCACGCCACCGCCCCCCGGTCGGCCTTCGAGGTGCTGCGCGGCCAGGCTCGGTCGCTCGGCCGGCCGGTGCACGAGCTGGCCCGCGAGGTGATGGCCACCCTCGACCGGCTGGCCGACCCCGACCCGGCCGACGCCGGCCCGGTGCTGACGCCGGTCCCCCGCCGCACCCCGGGGGGCCGCCGGGTCGAGCGCGGCTCCGTGCGGCCCGGCGGCTCGGTTCCGGCGGACGGCCGTCCCTGAGGAGCCCGGAGCCGCTCACCCCGGACGCGCTGGCCGACCGGCTGGCCGCGCTGCTCGCCGACGTCGAGCCCCTGCCCGGGGCGGCCGCGCTGCGGGTCGGCGTCGACGGTCCCGACGTCGCCGGACCGGAGGCCCTGGCCCGCGCCGTCTCCGACCGGCTGCCGGCCCTCGGCCGCCCGGCGGTCGTGGTCCCCGCCGCCGGGTTCCTCCGGCCGGCGTCCCTGCGCTTCGAGCACGGCCGCACCGACCCCGACGCGCGCTACACCGACTGGCTGGACACCGGCGCGCTCGCCCGGGAGGTCCTCGACCGGGTCGGCCCCGGCGGTCCCGGCGAGTACCTGCCGGTGCTGTGGGACGTCGACCGCGACCGCGCCGCCCGCGCCGGCTACGAGCCGATGCCGCCGCGCGGGGTGCTCCTGGTGCCCGGCGCGCTGCTGCAGGGAGCGGGGCTGGCCCTCGACGTCGTCGTCCACCTGCGGGTGGCCCCGGCCGCCCGGCGCCGGCGCTGGCCGGAGGAGCAGGCCTGGGAGCTGCCGGCCTTCGACCGCTACGACGACGAGGTCGACCCTGCCGGGCTGGCCGACGCCGTGGTGCTGGCCGACCGGCCCGGGCACCCCGCGCTGGTCCTGCAGGGGCGGTTCGGCGGCGCGCGGTGATGATCAGGTGACCTGATCCCCGGGCGTCCTCCCTCACCGTGCACCGTGAGGGAGGACGCTCCACGATCAGGGACCCTGATCGTCGGTCACCCGAGCTCGCCGTCGACCCAGCGGTCGATGAGGTGCCGGGCGATCGACACCGGCGGGGGCAGCGCCTCGGGACCGCGGCCCGAGCGCAGCTCCTCGCGGGTGAACCAGCGGGCCTCCTCGATCTCGGAGGGGTCCAGCCGCAGCGTGTCGCCGTCGACGGCGCGGGCCACGAAGCCGAGCATCAGCGACTGCGGGAACGGCCACGGCTGGCTGCTCACGTAGCGGACGTCGGTGACGGTGAGGCCGACCTCCTCGGCCACCTCGCGGGCCACCGCGCCCTCGGCGGACTCCCCCGGCTCGACGAACCCGGCGAGCACCGAGTACCGCCCGGGCGGCCAGACCGCCTGACGGCCGAGCACGCACCGGTCCCCGCCGTCGTGCACGAGCATGATCACCGCCGGGTCGGTGCGCGGGAACAGCTCCGCCCCGGTGACGGGGTCGCGCTGCACCCAGCCGGCCCGCTCGATGGTCGTCGCCGCGCCCGACAGCGGGCTGAACCGGGCCCGCTCGTGCCACTCCAGGATGCCGATCGCCTCGGCGAGCAGCCCGGCGTCGAGGTCCCCGAGGTCGGCGCCGAGCTCCCGCAGCCCGGTCCACAGGTCGACGTGCCGGCCGTTGACCGTCAGCGCGCGCTCGCCGCGCACCGCCGCGTAGGGCACGCCGTCGGCCTCGCCGAGGTAGACCGCGCCCAGCGGCAGCTCCGGCTGCTCGTCCCACACCAGCGCCGGGCCGCCGTCACCCTCGACGACCGGCACCGTGCGCCGCTCGTCGACGGTGAGCACCCGGACCGGCCGGCCCCGGGTGGGGTCGGGCAGCGCGCGGCCCAGGTGGTCGCGGTCGTGCGCCGAGCGGGACAGCACCGGGACGGTGCCCGTCGTCCGCGGCGTGCCGGCGGGCCACACCTGCCGGCCCCGCTCGACGTCGGCCGCCGTGCTCCCGCCCGGCGGGACGCTCACGCCGGGTCCACGGCGGCGGCGCTCGCGGTGACGTCGACCGGACCGAGGGCGCGCAGCGCGTCGGTGACCCGCTCGGCGTCGCCGACGACGACGCCGGTGAGCGCGGCGGGCGCCAGGTGCCGGCGGGCCGCCTCCTGCACCTGCTCGACGGTGACCTCCGACAGCGCGCGCTGGTGCTCGGCCAGCCACTCCACCGACAGCCCCGACCCGGCCAGCGCCGAGAGCGTGCTGGCCAGCCCGGCGTGCGTGGCGGTCGAGAGCGCCATGGAGCCCAGGACGTAGCGGCGGGCGGCGTCGAGCTCGGCCTCGGTGACCGGTGCCAGGGCCATCCGGCCCAGCTCGGCCCAGGTCTCGAGGAACGCCGGGGCGGTGACCTCGGTGGCGACGTCGGCCTCGACGAGGAACGACGACGCCGCGGCCAGGTGGTCGACGGCGCTGCGCGGGCTGTAGGAGTAGCCGCGCCGCTCGCGGATGTTCTCCACCAGCCGGGAGGAGAAGTAGCCGCCGAAGACCATGCTGGCCAGCCGGACCGCGGGCAGCTCGGGGTCGGTGCGCCCGGGCGCGGGCCCGCCGAGGCGGATGTTGGACTGCACCGCGCCGGGCCGGTCGACCACCTCCAGGTGCCCGGGGGCCAGCGCCGGCGCCGGCGGTGCGCCGACCGCGGCGCCCTCACCGGTCCACTCGCCCAGGGCCGCGGCGACGGCGTCGGTGGCCGCGGCGGCGTCGAGGTCGCCGACGAGCACCAGCGTGCTGCCGGTGGGCAGCACCCGCTCGCGGTGCAGCTTCCGCAGCGCGGCGGCGCCGACCCGGCCGACCAGCTCCGGCGCCGGCAGCTGGGCGGCGTACGGGTGGGTGCCGTAGCGCCGGGCGGCCAGCGCGGAGCGGGCGATGACCCCGGGTTGCGAGCGGGCGATGGCGATCCGCTCCGCCACCCGCTCGCGCTCGGCCTCGACCCGGTCGGTCGGGTAGGCGGCCTCGGTGAGCACCTCGGCCAGGACCCCGAGCACCGGGGCGAGGCCCTCGGCCAGCAGCGTGGTGGAGAACAGCAGGCGGTCGGGGTCGGCGGCGACGGTCAGCTCGGCGCCGTGGCCCTGCAGCGCCTCGGCGATGCCGGCGGCGTCGTGCCGGGCCGTGCCGAGCAGGACCGCGCCGGAGAGCACCGACGCGCGGGCGGTGTGCTGTGCCGCGCCCCGCGGCGAGGCCGCCGCGAAGGGCACCCGCAGCCGCAGCTCGACCAGCGGGACGCCGGGCCGCGGCACGACGACGACGGTGAGCCCGCTGGGCAGCGTCGTCGTCGCCACCTCGGGGACCGGCTGCGGCCGCGGCTCGCCCAGCGGCGGGACCAGCGTGAGGTCGAGCACCGGCGCGCTCACCGGGCACCCCCGGTGGCGCGGAGCTCGAGCACGGCGGCGGTGCCGGGGTCGAGGCCCTTGGCGGCGGCCTGCACGGCGTCGGGGGTGACGGCGGCCAGCCGGGCGGGGAGCTCGCCGGCCAGCTCGGCCCGGCCGTGCACGAGCTCGGCGGCGGCGAAGGCGAGCGTGCGGCCCAGCACCGAGTCGGCCTGGCGCAGCAACTGGGCGCTGGTGCGGGCCTGCACCCGGGCCAGCTCCTCGGGCGTCACGCCCTCGCCGGCGATCCGGCCGACCTCGTCGTGGACGGCGGCCAGGACGTCGTCGACCGGGACCTGCGCGGGGTGGTGCACCTGGGTGGTGAGCAGCGTGGCGTCGCGGACGTCGAACGGGTCCCCGAACAGGCCCACGTAGCTGCTCTGCGCCACCGCCAGCCGGTCGTCGTGCACCAGCCGGCGCTCCAGGCGGGAGGCGTCGCCCTCGCTGAGCAGCTCGGCGAGCAGCACGGTGCCGAGGTAGGTGTCGAGGTCGCCGACCGGGTCGGGGACCCGCCAGCCCAGCGCCACGGCCGGTGCGGGCGCGAGCCGGTCCTCGACGACGTCGCGCCGCACCGCCGTCGGGGACGGCTCGCCGGTGTGCGGCGTCGGCGGCACCTCGCGGGCCTCGACCGGGCCGAACCAGCGGCGCACCAGCCGCTCGGTCTCACCGACGTCGAGGTCGCCGCCGACGCACAGCACCGCGTTGCCCGGGGCGTAGTAGCGGGAGAAGAAGTCGGTGGCGTCCTCGACCGTCGAGCTCTCCAGGTCGACGAAGGAGCCGTAGCCGTCGTGGGTGTTGGCGAAGCTCTCGAACGCCACCTGCGGCAGCTGCAGCCAGGGGAAGGCGCCGTAGGGGCGGTTGAGCACGTTGACCCGGATCTCCTCCTTCACCACGTCGATCTGGTTGCGGAGGTTCTCCTCGGTGATGGCCGGTGCGGCCATCCGGTCGGCCTCGAGGAACAGGGCGCGCTCGAGCGCCTCGGCGGGCAGCGCCTCGAAGTAGTTGGTGTAGTCCTGGTGGGTCGACCCGTTGAAGGTGCCGCCGGCGGCCTGCACGAGGCGGGCGTGCTCCATCTTCGGGACGTTGCGCGACCCCTGGAACATCACGTGCTCGAAGAGGTGGGCGAACCCGGTGCGGCCCTCCGGCTCGTTGCGCATGCCCACGTCGTAGAAGACGGACACGGCGACGACCGGCACGCTGCGGTCGGGCGCGAGGACGACCCGCAGCCCGTTGTCCAGCGTGAAGCGCTCCACCGGGTGCCGCAGGACGAGATCGGCCCCAGCTGCTGTCACGGACCGACCCTAACCACGCCGGACCACGCCGTGCCGGGCGGCTGTCAGAGCACGTCGATGTCGTCGACGACGCGGTCGATGACGCCGTAGAGCTCGGCGTGGGTGTTCGGGATGGACACGTAGAGCAGCGCGGGGTCGGGCCGGCCGACGTCGACGACCAACACCGCCGCGCGCTCGCCGGTCGAGTCGTAGCCCTCGACGTCCCAGGTGAGCTGGAACTCGACCAGGTGGGCGTTGCGGCCGTCGACGGTGAGCGCCTCGTCGCGCAGCACCTCGCGCTCGTTGGGGAACGGGTAGTAGGCGGCGCGGACGCTGTCGGCCAGCGCGGTCACCGTCGCCTGCTCGCTGCCCGGCCCGGTCCAGCCGTACCCGTCGGCGACCGGTCCCGACGTGCACTGGGCGATGAAGTCCCCGCCGCCGGGCACCGCCTCCTGGGTGGTGAAGTACTGCCCGGCGATGGTCCGGGTCTCGGGCATGATCCCGAGGTCGTACTCGAACCAGCCGTTGCCGAGGAACGGGTAGGAGATGCCCGCCTCCTCGTCGATGATCCGGACGGTGCCGGGCGGGAACGTGGTCCCGGCCGGCGGGTCGACCGGCGGCGGGTCGGCGACGGGGGTGCGGCTGCCCGACAGGCCGACGACCAGCGCGACCACCACGACGGCGACCACGGCGAGCACCCCGCCCGCGACCCACCAGGCGGCCCGCGCCCGCGTGCGCGGCGACGACTCCGGGCCGGGCTCCCAGCCGGACCCCTGCCCCGCGTCCCAGCCCGCGGGCGGGACCGGCGGACGCGGCGGGGCGGCCACGGGCGGGGCCTGGACGGCGACGCCCGGGCCGGCCGGGGTGGTGACGTCGGACCAGGTCGCCCCGTTCCACCAGCGCACCATGCCCGCGGCGCCGTCGGGGTCGGGGTACCACCCCGCCGGTGCGGTCGGCTGGCCGGGTGCGCTCACGCGGGTGAGCGTAGGACGACGACGCCGCCGGTCAGGGCTGCCGCGGCGCGACGTGACCCAGCTGTGGCCGCGGCCGGCGCGCCGGGAGGGTCACCGCGCCGCGAGTTCCCGCCACAGGTGGGCGGCGGCCTCGGCGCCGCGGTACAGCATCGGCAGCAGCACCCGCTCGTTCGGCGAGTGGATGCGGTCGGTGGGCAGTCCGGCGCCGAGGAACACCAGCGGCGCCCCGAGCACCTCCACCAGGTCGGCCTCGGGGCCGGAGCCGCCCTCGCGGGTGAGCAGCACGTCGGCGGGGTCGGTGTCGAAGGCCTGCCCGATCGCGCGCAGCAGGGCGCCCGTGTGCGGGGAGTCGAGGTCGCTGGCGCACGGGGCGACGCCGCCCGGCGGCGTGTGCACCTCGGCGGTGATGCCCTCCGGCAGGGTGGCCTCGACCCAGGCGCGCACCATCGGGCCGACGTCCGCGGGCCGCTGGTCGGCGACCAGCCGGAAGGCGAGCTTGGCGTGCGCCTCGGCGGGGACGATCGTCTTGTGCCCGGGGCCGGTGTAGCCGCCCCACATGCCGTTGACCTCGGCGGTCGGGCGGGCACCGACCCGCTCCAGGGTGCTGAACCCCTCCTCCCCCGCCGTCGCACGCGACGCCGCCGGGCCGGCGAGCCAGGCGGCCTCGTCGAACGGCACGCGGGCCATGAGCTCCCGCTCGCGGTCGGTCAACGGCCGCACCCGGTCGTAGAAGCCGGGCAGGGTGACCCGCCCCCGGTCGTCGTGCAGCGCGGCGAGCAGCTCGGCCATCGCGTGCAGCGGGTTGGGCACCGCACCACCGAAGGAGCCCGAGTGCAGGTCGACGGCGGGGCCGCGCAGGGTGATCTCGGCGTCGGCCAGCCCCCGCATGGCGACGACGGCGCTGGGCACGTCGGGCGCGGCCATGCCGGTGTCGCTGACGACGACGACGTCGCAGGCCAGCCGGTCGGCGCGCTCGCGCAGCAGGTCGGCGAAGTACGGCGAGCCGGACTCCTCCTCGCCCTCGACCAGCAGCTTGACCGTGACCGCGGGGGTGTCGCGGCCCGTGGCGGCCAGGTGCGCGCGGATGCCGAGCAGGTGGAAGGCGACGTTGCCCTTGTCGTCGATGGCGCCGCGGGCGTGCAGCTCGGGACCGTCGGGGGTCTCGACGCGGGTCGGCTCGAACGGCGGGTGCACCCACAGCTCGAGCGGGTCGACCGGCTGCACGTCGTGGTGGCCGTACACCAGCGCGACGGGGGCGCCGGGGTCGGCCGACGGCCACTCGGCGTAGACCGCGGGCGCGCCGGGTGTCTCCCACACCTCGACGGTCGGGAAGCCGGTGCGGCGCAGCGCGTCGGCCAGCCACTGCGCGCTCGCCGCGACGTCGCCGGCGTGCGCCGGGTCGGCCGAGATCGACGGGATGCGCAGCCAGGCGTCGAGGTCGGCGTGCAGGTCGTCGAGGTGGGCCAGCACGAAGTCGCGTTCCGGGCTCGTCACGGTCGCCGACGGTAGCGGCGGACCGGCACCGGCTACCTTGCGGCCCATGGCCGGAGAGCTGCTGCGGGTGGACGTCGGTGACCTGACCTTCGACGTGCGGGCCGACGGCCCCGAGGACGGACGGCCGGTGCTGCTGCTGCACGGCTTCCCCGAGACGTCGCTGTCGTGGGCGGCGGTGCAGCCGCGGTTGGCGGAGGCGGGGCTGCGCACCTACGCCGTCGACCAGCTCGGCTACTCCCCCGGCGCCCGGCCGCAGGAGGTCGACGCCTACGCGATGACCAACCTCGCGCAGGTCACCGCCGACCTGATGACCGCGATGGACGTGCCGGTGGCCGACGTGGTCGGGCACGACTGGGGCGCCAACGTCGCGTGGTCGCTGGCGGCGTGGCACAGCGACCGGGTGCGGTCGCTGACCGCCGTCTCGGTCCCGCACCCGACGGCGTTCACGATGGCCTGGCGCAGCGACCCCGAGCAGAAGGAGCGCTCCTCCTACATCCGGCTGTTCTGGCAGGAGGGCAAGGCCGAGGAGGTCCTGCTCGCCGACGGCGCCCGGCGACTGCGCCGGATGTACGGCGACGCCGTCGACCCGGAGGCCGTCGAGGAGTACGTGTCGGTGCTCTCGGCGCCGGGTGCGCTGACCGCGGCCCTCAACTGGTACCGGGCGATGAGCTCGGCGACGCCGGTCGCCGAGGTCCCGGTGCCGACCACCTTCGTGTGGAGCGACGCCGACATCGCGATCGGCCGGATCGCCGCCGAGGGCTGCGGGGAGCACGTGACCGGCGACTACCGGTTCGTCGAGCTGTCCGGGGTGAGCCACTGGATCCCCGAGGAGGCGCCCGACGCCCTCGCCGCCGCGATCCTGGACCGCATCGCGTCCTCGTGACCGTCCGCCTCTGCGTCCCCACGCGGAGGACGCCGACGTCTGGGCCGGCCTCCTCGGTGCCCGTCGGTGCTCGTCGGCGAGGAGGTCGCCGGCTTCACCGGCGCCCAGCCCTGGACCCAGCCGTGGGCGCCCACCCGGGTGCCGGAGGTGGGATGGCGGCTCGGCCGCCGGTTTTGAGGCCGTGGGACCGCGACGGCGGCGGGGCGGCTCGCGCTGGAACGGGCGCGGGCTCTGGGGGTACCGCGGGTCGTGGCGATGGTGCACGCGGACAACGCGGCCTCGCTGTCGGTCGCGCGGAAGCTGGGCTTCGCCGAGGAGGCCCGGCTCCGCTCACCGTCCGGGGCTCCGGTCCTCCAGTTCGGCGTCGCGTTGGCTCGCTCCCGACCGATGACGTCGCTCTGAGCTGGGCCTTTCTCGCCTACAGGACTTGATCGACACGGTGCTCGAACGTATGATCGAATGCATGGCGGGAGTCCTGGCGGTCGACGAGCCCCTGGTGGGCTGGGCGTCGGGGCCACTGGGGGCGGTGCAGGCCGCCGACCGGGAGATCGCCCGGCGGACCGCGCTGCGGGCGCGGGCGGTGGCCGCGTTCGCCGCATCCCGGCCTTCCTCCGTCGACCGGCAGCAAGGCGAGCGCGGGGCGATGGCCGCCGACCGGTGGGCCGCCCGTCCTGACCTGCTCCGGCCGGTGAGCGAGTGGGCCACCGACGAGCTGGCCGTGGCGCTTTCGGTGTCGGCCCAGGCCGCGCAGGCGCTGCTGGAGCGGTCGCTGGCCCTGGTGCACCGGCTGCCGGGCACGCTGGCCGCACTGGAGGCCGGGGCGCTGCACGTCGGGCACCTGGGCCCGCTGATCGACAAGGTCGCCCCGATCACCGACGACACCCTGCGCACCACCATCGAGCGGGAGCTGCTGGCCTGGGCCGCCGGGCGGCACACCACCCCGGCGCAGCTGGGCGACAAGGCCCGCCGGGAGCTGCTCACGCACACCGCCCGCGCCGCCGCCGATGACCTGCTGCGCGCGGTGCGGAAGCGCGGGGTGTCGGCTCGTCCGGACCGGGTCGAGGGGATGAGCGTGGTCTCAGCACTGCTGACCACCCCGGAGGCCGCCGCGCTGCTCGCCGCCCTCGGGGCGTACGCCGACGCGCTGCCCGCCGATCCGGCCGATGGGCGGACCCGGGGGCAGAAGATGGCCGACTGCCTGCTGGACCTGGTGCTCCGCCCCGGTGAGACCGGGCTGCCGCCGGTGCAGGTCACCCTGACCGTGGTCGCCCCGGTCGGGGCGCTGCTGGGCGGGGACCAGCCGTGCGAGGTCGACGGGCAGGTGGTGCCCGCCGAGCTGGTCCGGGCGCTGCTGGCCGCCCTCACCGGCCAGCGGGCCGACGCCGCCAGTGACACCGACACCGGCGACACCGCGGCCGACACCGCGGCCGATGGCGAGGCGACCGGCACCGAGCCCGCCGGGGCCGAGCCGGTCGCCGCCGAGTGCACGGATGTCGAGCGCGCCGACACCGAGCCAGCCGGCACCGACGCGGCCGTGGAGGTCGATGCGGTCGGAGCCGGGGCGTTCCTCACCGAGGACGAGCACTTCGCCCGGTGGGCCGAGGAGCTGGAAGCGCGGATCCTGGCCGGGGAGTTCGATGCCCGCCCCGGGCCCTGTTACCTCGATGAGGACCTGCCACCGGACGATCCGCCCGACGCGCACGCCACGGCCGACGCCGACGAGGTGGCCGCACCGGACGCCGATGGCTGGTGGGCGCGCGCCGACCGCGCCGTCGACCAGGCGAGCACCGCCCTGCTCGGGCTCGAGCGCGCCCTCGGCCACGCCCGCCGCACGGTGGCCACCGCGCAACGCGCCGACACCGCCGACGAGGCCACCTGGGCCGCGAGCCCCGCCGGCCGGGTGAGCGCCGCCCCCGACGCGCTGACCGCGCTCACCGCGGCCACCGACACCGCCCGCGCCGACCTGGCCGCGCTGCTCGCCGCCACCGCCGGGGGCGGGCTGACCGACCGGCCCCGGATCGCGCTCACCCACGCGGCCGGCGGTGCGCTGCTGGCCCTCACCGACCTGCCCGCCCTGCACCGCACCGCCCGCACCGGCACCGGGCTCGGCGCCCCCGCCGCCACCGCCGGCTACCGGCCGAGCGCCGCGCTGAACCGGCACGTCCGCGCCCGCGACCGCCGCTGCCGCTTCCCCGGCTGCCGCCGCCCCGTGCCCCGCGGCGGCGAGCTCGACCACGCCACCCCCTGGCCGGCCGGCCCCACCACCGCGGCCAACCTCACCGGCTACTGCACCGGCCACCACCGCGGCAAGCACCAGGCCCCCGGCTGGCGCCACACCCTCGCCCCCGACGGCACCCTCACCGTCACCACACCCACCGGCCTCACCGCCGCCACCACCCCACCGCCCTACTGACGGGTGACCAGAGCGGCGGGCGGACCGGCCGGCCGCACAGTCAGAGCAGCCGGTAGTAGCGCACCAGCGGCAGGGCGGTGAAGCCGGCCGCCTCGTAGGTCCGCCGGGCGGGGGCGTGCCCGGGGTCGCCGCCGGTGCCGATGGCCACGAGGCGGACCCCGGCCCGCCGCAACTGCTCCACCCCGTCGTCGAGCAGCGCGCGGCCGATGCCGCGCCGCTGGGCCGCGGGGTCGACGGCCAGCATCTCGACCTCCCCGCTGTCGGGCTCGTCGAACGACTCGTCGTGCACCAGGACTGCGACGAACCCGACCGGACGGCCGTCCTCGTCGGCCACCCGGACGCGCACCCCCGGGTCGCGGCAGACCCGCTCGACGGCCGCCGCCTGCGATCGCGACCAGTCGGGGTACAGGTGCCGGTACACGCGAGCCCCGAGGACGGTCTCGAACGAGGCGAACACCGGCGCCCACGCGCGCAGCGACAGCGCGACGACGGCGTCCACGTCGGCGTCCCGCAGGTCGCGGATCTCGACGGTCACGCGGTCAGGCTGGCGGTGCCGTCAACCGAGTTCGGGGTCCTCCGGCGGCGGGGGCAGCTCGTCGTCGTCCGGCTCGGGCGGCAGGTCGTCGGGGAGCGGGGCGTGGACCGCGCGGCCGGTCACCAGCGCGAGCAGGCCGGCCTCGTCGAGCAGGTCGACCGGGCGCACGGTGACCCCGGCGGCGACGTGGTGGAACCCGGCACTCACCCGCTCGACGGGGACCCCGGTCAGCCGCGACCAGCCCAACCGGTAGGCGGCGAGCTGCACCGCCGCGGCCGACAGCTCCGCGCCCGACGGCGGCGGACCGGTCTTCCAGTCGACCACCTCGAAACCGCCGGCACCGTCGGTGAACACCGCGTCGATCCGCCCGCGCAGGGTGAGCGGGCCCAACGGCGTCTCGAAGGGCACCTCGACCTCCACCGGCTGCCGGTCGGCCCACGGACTGGCCAGGAACGCCGCCTGCAGCGCGCCGAGGGCGCCGTCCGGCGTGGCGGACTCGTCGCCGGAGCCGGGCAGCTCGTCGAGGTCGAGCAGCCGCGCGACCCCGAACCGCTCCTCCAGCCAGGCGTGGAAGGCGGTGCCGCGGCGGGCCAGCGGCGCGGGCGCGGCGGGCATCGGCCGGCGCAGCCGCCGGGCGAGCTCGGCCGGGTCGCGCCGCAGGGTGACCAGCTCGGAGACCGACAGGTGGCTCGGCAGCGGTACCTCGACGCTCGGCCGGGCGGTGCGGCGCCGCTCGCGCAGCAGCAGGTCGGCGTCACGCACCCACTGCTCCACCACCGGGTCACCGGCGCCGAGGGCGGCCGCGGCGTCGAGCGGGTGCGGCGCGGCACCGGCCACCAGCTCGGCGGCGGCGGTGAGCGCGCGCCGGCGCGGCTGGGACAGCGGGTCGGCCGGCCAGACGCCGACCGGCCACTCCTCCAGCGCCGGGTTGGTGGCGCCCTCCTCCGGCCGCTCGGCCCAGGCGACGACGACGCCGGCGCCGGCGGTGCACGCGCGGCGCACGGTGTCCAGCAGCACCGACGGGCCGTTGGGCTTGACGCCCTCGCGCCACCAGCTGCCCGAGCACACCAGCAGGTGCTTGGCACGGGTCACCGCGACGTAGCCCAGCCGGATCTCCTCGGCGGTGCCGAAGTCCTTCCACTCCTCGACGTAGTCCTCGAGGGCGGCGCGCACCGCGGCCTGGTCGCCGGACCCGGGCACCGGCAGGCGCAGCTGCGGCAGCTCCGCACGGTCGGTGGTGCGCAGGTCGACCGGCACCGCGCCGGGGTCCTTGACCCAGGAGTCGGCGGTGTCGGTGCGGGCCGGGAACTGGTCGGCCGTCATGCCCGGCACCGCGACGACGTCCCACTCCAGGCCCTTGGCCGAGTGCCCGGTGAGCAGCTGGATCGACTCGGGGTCGACCGCGACCTCGCCGGGCTCGAGCCCCCGCTCGCGCTCCTCGGCGTCCTTCAGGTAGCCGAGGAAGGCCGGCAGTGACGGCAGCTCGGCCAGCTCGGTGAACTCCGCGGCGACGGCGTGCAGCGCGTCCAGGTGCGCCCGCGCGGACCCGGGACTGGCGCCGGGCGCGCTCGCCAGCTCGGTCTCCAGGCCCAGCACCCGGACGACGTCGTCGACCATGTCCGGCAGCGACTCGCCCAGCCGACCGCGCAGGTGCGCGAGCTCGGCGCCGAGCCGGCGCAGCCGCCGGTGCGCGGCGGCCGAGTAGGCCGACGGGTCGCCGAGGTCGTCGAGCGCCTCGACGATGCTGCCCCGCTCGGACGGCCGCGGGTCGTCGTCCTCGGGGTCCGGCTTCCGGGAGTGCACCAGCGCGCGGGCGCGGGCCTCGAGGGCGGCGAGGTCGCGGGGGCCGATCCGCCAGCGGGCGCCGGTGAGCAGCCGGCCCAGCGCGTCGCCCGCGGTGGGGTCGACGAGCACGGTGAGCGTGGCGACGACGTCGGCCACCTCGGGCACCTCCAGCAGCCCGCCCAGGCCCACCACGGTGACCGGCAGGCCGCGGGCGCGCAGGGCGGCGGCGATGCCGGGCAGCTGCTTGCGGGTGCGCACCAGCACCGCCGTCGTCGGCGGGCGGCCGTCGGCGCGGGGCGGCAGGTCCGGGTCCTCCCCGCGCCAGCAGGCGGCCAGCCGGTCGGCCAGCGCCTCGGTCTCCTCGGCGACCGTCGTGTACAGGCCGGCGGTGACCAGCCCCTGCCCGGCGCCGGGCGCCGGGGTGAGGTCGGGCAGCGGCACGTCCGGCGCCGGCAACAGCCCGGCGACGTCGTTGGCGACGGCGAGCACCGCGCCGTCGTTGCGCCAGCTGGTGGCCAGGGTCAGCCGCTGCGCCTCCTTCCCGCGGGCGCCGGGGAAGGTGCGGGCGAACCGCTCGATCGTCCCGGCCGACGCGCCGCGCCAGCCGTAGATCGACTGCCGGGGATCGCCGACGGCGAGCACCGGGTGCCCGCTGCTGCGGCCGAACAGCGCCTCGAGCATGCGCAGCTGGCCGACGCTGGTGTCCTGGTACTCGTCGAGCAGCACGATCCGCCAGCGGGCGCGCTCCCGGCGGCCGACCTCGGGTGCACTGACCGCGACCCGCGCGGCCAGCGCCACCTGGTCGGAGTGGTCGATCGCGCCGGCGGCCCGCTTGCGCCCCTCGAAGGCCTCGACCAGCGGCAGCAGCGCCACGCGGGCTCGCTGCCGGGCCAGCATGTCGAGCACCGGCTTGTACGGGCCGCGCTTGCCCTTCGCGTCGGGGTAGCCGGCGATGCGCCGCTCGAGCTGCGCGGTCCACTCCCGCAGCCGGTCGGCGCTGATGTTGTGCTCGCCGAGCTCGCCGGCCAGCGCGAGGACGTCCTCGACGGTGGTCAGCGGGCTCAGCGGCACATCGGACATGTCGCCGGTCCAGCCGGAGACGACGGAGGACGCCTGTCCCCAGCACATCGCCGGGCCGAGCACGCCGGCGCCGGGATCGACGCCGATCCGCAGCCCGTGCTCGCTGACCAGCGACGCGGCGTAGCCGTGGTAGGTCGACACCGTCGGCATCGCGACGGCGAGCCGCTCCCGGAGCCCCGGGTCGGTCTCCGGGTGGCGCGCCAGCGCGGCCAGCCGGAGCCGGATGCGCTCGTTGAGCTCGCTGGCGGCCTTGCGGGTGAAGGTCAGCCCCAGGACGGCGTCGGGGGCCACCAGCTCGTTGGCGACCAGCCAGCACACCCGGGCGGCCATCGTCTCGGTCTTGCCCGACCCGGCCCCGGCGACGACGACCAGGGGCCGGTCGGCCGGCGCGGACACCACCCGCGCCTGCTCGTCGGACGGCGCGTAGGACAGCCCGCAGCGCGCGGCGACCTCGGCCGGGGTGAGCACCCGGCGCGGCTGCACCGGCTCGGGCGCCGCGCCGAACAGTGCGTCGTCGAAGGCGAGCTGGTCCTCGACCGGGGCCGGCGTCCGCCGGCTCACGAGGTGACCTGCCGGCCGCGCTCGTGCAGCGGGCAGCTGCGCCGGGCCGGGCAGCGCGCGCAGTGGCTGCCGGTGCGCACCTCGAAGGTGGCCGCACCCATGCCGTCGCTCACCTGCGCGACGAGCTGCCCGGCCCAGCTGTCGGCCACCGGGACGTCGGCGGGCAGCGGGTCCTGCGCCTGCTCCTTGGCCTTCTGCCCGGAACCGACCTGCAGCAGCGCCGCCCCGCCGGGGGCGTCGCCGTGGTCGCCGAAGGCACCGGCGGCGACGGCGACCTGGTAGGCGGCCAGCTGGCCGTGGGTGTCGATGTCCTTGGCCTGGGTGCGGCCGGTCTTGAGGTCGACGACGACCAGCCGCCCGGCGCCGTCGCGCTCGAGCCGGTCGACCTGGCCGCGGATCCGGGCGCGGCCCACCGTGACGTCGAAGTCGGCCTCCGCGGCCAGCAGCTCGCGGCGGTTGGCGGCGTGCCAGCCGAGGAAGCGCTCGAGCATGTCGCGGGCGGCGATCCGCTGTCGCTGGTCGGCCCAGCCGGGACCGAGGTCGAGCCGGTCGAGCTCCTCGGCCAGCGCCGCCCGCGCCTCGGCCGCGGCGAGCCCCTCGGCCACCCGCTGCGCGACGGCGTGCACCGCCGAGCCGACGGTGCGCGTGCTGTCGGGCGAGGCCTCGGCACCGACCGCGCCGAGCACCCACGTGAGGGGGCACCGCTGGAAGGTCTCGATCGCCGACGGGCGCACCCGCACCGGCTCGCCGTCGGGCACCAGCGGGGCGTCGTCGGACAGCGGCGCCAGGCCCCACCAGTCGGCCGGGGAGGCGCCCGGCACGCCGTCGTCGGCCAGCCGGCGCAGCACCGCGGCGGCGGCCGACCGGCGGGCCGGCCCGGTCTGCGGGTCGCTGACCGCCCGCCGCAGCTCGGCGACCAGCGCCGGCAGGGTGAGCGAGCGGGGCAGCGGCGTCAACGGCCGGCCGTCGTCGGGCGGGGCGGCGACGAGGTCGAGGAAGCGGGAGGCGGTGGCGCCGGCGTCGGGCCCGTCGAGCGCCCCCTCGACGGCGGTGACCACGAGCCGGCGGCGGGCGCGGGTGCAGGCGACGTAGAACAGCCGCCGCTCCTCGGCCAGCATCTGCGTGCGCCGGTCGACCACCGCGCCGTCGATCCCGGCCACCCGCTCGACGAGCAGCTCGGTGCCCAGCAGCGTGCCGCGGTCGCGCAGGTCGGGCCAGATCCCCTCCTGCACGCCGGCCACGCAGACGACGTCCCACTCCAGACCCTTGGCGGCGTGCGCGGTGAGCAGCCGGACCGCCTCGGCCACCGATCCGCGGCCGGCGTCGGCCAGCCCGGGCAGCTGCTGGGCCGTGAGGTGCTCGACGAACGCGCCGACGGTGGCCGAGGGCAGCCGGTCGACGAAGCCGGCGGCGGCGTCGAACAGCGCGACGACGGCGTCGAGGTCGCGGTCGGCGACCGCCCCGGCCGACCCACCGGCGGCGCTGGCCCGCGCCCACCGGCCGGCCAGGCCGCTGCGCTGCCACATCGCCCACAGCACGTCCTCGGCCGACCCGTCGCGGGCCAGCGCCACGCGGCCGGCGGCCAGCACCCCGGCGACCCTGCGGGCCGGGCGGGCGACGGCCTCGGGCAGTTCCTCGAGCAGCGCCTCGTCGGCGAGCGCGGTGGCCAGCGGCGCGCCGCGCTCGTCGGCGTCGACCCCCCGCTGGGCCTGGGCGATCCGCACCGCGCGGCGCAGCCGGCGCAGGTCGAGCACGGTGGCGCCGCCCAGCGGGGAGGCCAGCAGCGCCTCGGCGCCGGGCTCGTCCAGCGCCAGCGTGCCGGGCTCGGCGCCCGGCCGCGGCAGCAGCGCGGTGAGCGCGGCCAGCAGCGGCGCGACGGCGGGCTGCGCGGCCAGCGGGAGGTCGTCGCTCGCCACCTCGACCGGGACGCCGGCCGCGGTCAGCGCCCGCCGCAGCGGCCCGATGGCCAGCGCGGTGCGCACGACGACGGCCATCCCCGACCACGGGACGCCGTCGACGAGGTGCGCGCGGCGCAGCGTGTCGGCGACGTAGGCGGCCTCGACCGCCGCGGACCCGAAGACGTGCACCTCCGCGGCGCCCTCGTCGGTGCCCTCGGCGGCGGCCAGCCGGCGGTGCTCCCACGGTCCGGGCAGCGCCTCGGCGACCCGGCGGCTGACCGCCAGCAGCGCCGGGCCCGAGCGGCGGCACACCCCCAGCGACAGCCGCGGCGCGGGCCGGCCGGTGACGGTGCGGAAGCGGTCGGGGAACTCGACGATGCCGCGCGGCTCGGCGCCGCGGAAGGCGTAGATCGCCTGGTCGGGGTCGCCGACCACGACCAGGTCGCCCCCGCCGCCGGCGAGCAGTTGCAGCAGCTCGACCTGCGCCGGGTCGGTGTCCTGGTACTCGTCGACGAACAGCCAGCGGGCCCGCTCCCGTTCGGCGCGCAGCAGCGCGGGGTCGTCCTCGAGCTCGGCGATCGCGGCCCGGACCAGCTCGGCGGGGTCGTAGCCGGACGCGTCGCCGCCGCCGGCGGTGGAGAACGCGGTCACCGCCTCGTACTGCTCCTGGAACGCCGCCGCGTGCAGCCAGGCCTCGGTCCCGGTCTCGCGGGCCCACTCGGCCAGCGTCTCGGGGCCTACGCCGCGCTCGGTGGCCCGCAGCAGCAGGTCGCGCAGCTCGTCGCGGAACCCGGCCGTCGACAGCGCGGGCAGCAGGGACGCCGGCCAGCGCACCGCGCCCTCGCCGGCGACGTCACCGCGCAGCAGCTCGGCGACGACGGCGTCCTGCTCGGCGGCGGTGAGCAGGCGGGGCGGGGCCTCCCCGCGCAGCAGCGCCGCACGGCGCAGCACCCCGTAGGCGTAGGAGTGGAAGGTGCGGGCCAGCGGCTCGCGGATGGTGCGGGCGACCCGCGCGGTGACCCGCTCGCGCAGCTCGGCGGCGGCCCGGCGGCTGAAGGTCAGGACGAGGATCTGCTCGGGGTCGACGCCGCGGTCGATGCGCGCGGCGACCGCCTCGACGATCGTCGTCGTCTTGCCCGTGCCGGGGCCGGCCAGCACCAGCAGCGGCCCGCCCGGGTGGTCGACGACGGCCTGCTGGGTGGGGTCGAGCACCGGCCGCGGCGCCGTTCCCGCCGCCGGCTGCACCAGCCGGTAGACCGGTGCCGCCTCGTCCCCCCGTACCGCCACCCTCCGATGACACCACGCGCGGCCGACACCGTCAGGGAGCCGTCGGTCACGTCGGTCGCCCGGGGCTCACGGCCAGCGGACGGCGTCGAGGTCGACCCGCCCGCCGCGCACCGGCACGCCCTCGGCCGCGAGCCGCCCGAGCTGCTCGACCCGCACCGGCTCCGCGCAGGTGCCGTCGGCGCGGACCACCCGGTACCAGGGCACCGCCGCCCCGCCGGAGGACAGCGCGCGGGCGACCCGGCGCGGCCCGACGCCGACCAGCCGGCCGATCGCGCCGTAGGTGCTCACCCGGCCCGGCGGGATGCGCTCGACGACGTCGAAGACCGCCTCGTCGACGTCTGCGGGGTCGGCGTCAGCGGCGCCCACGGGTCACGCCCGGCGGCCGAACCGGGCCAGCAGCCGGACCTGGGGCGACGCGTCGGCGGGGACCGGGACCGGTGCGGAGAAGAGGCCGGGCACCCCGTCGCGCGGCAGCCGGGCGGCGAGCCGCCCGGCGGCGCGGACCAGCGCCGGGTCGAGTGTCGCGTCACCGCCGGTGGCGCGGGCGAGGTCCCAGGAGTGCACGGTGAGGTCGGCGGTCAGCTCGTCGACGTACTCCCACGCCGGGGCGGGCCCGCGGGACAGCTGCACGGTGCCGTCGGCCAGGTCGGCGCCGGCGACGGCGGCCAGCGCCTCGTCGGCCGCGGCCTCCCACGCGGTCAGCGGGTCGGGGGCGAGCAGCGGGTCGGTGCCCGCGGGCACCCGCGCGGCGACGTCGTCGAGCGGCTCGCCGGCCAGCAGGCCGGGCACCCAGTGCGCCTCGCCGACGAGGTGCGCGACCAGGTCGGCGACGGTCCAGCCGGGCAGCGCCTCGAGGTCCCACTGCCCGGGTTCCACGGCGTCGACCCGGTCGGTGAACGTGGCCTGTGCACGCTGGAAGAGCTCCAGCAGCTCGGTCGGGGACGGCGTCGGCTCGGGCACGCGGCCAGTCAACACGGACGCCGAGGGCCCGGCACCCGCTGCGGGGTGCCGGGCCCTGGCGGCGCGCCGAGGCACCTCGGCACGGGACCGATCAATACGTGGGCAGCGTCTTGTCGATGCGGGTCGCCCACGCGGTCACGCCGCCCTGGACGTGGACGGCGTCGGAGAAGCCCGCGTTCTTGACCGCGGCGAGCACCTCGGCCGAGCGGACACCGGTCTTGCAGTGCAGCACGATCGGCTTGTCCTGCGGCAGCTGCGAGAGCGCCCGGCCGGAGAGGATCTCGTCCTTCGGGATCAGCTTGGCGCCCGGGATGGACACGATCTCGTACTCGTTGGGCTCCCGGACGTCGATCAGCTCGAAGTCCTTGTCGGCGTCGATCATGTCCTTGAGCTCGTCGACGGTGATCGTCGAGCCGGCGGCGGCGGCCTGCGCCTCGTCGGAGACGACGCCGCAGAACGCCTCGTAGTCGATGAGCCCGGTGATCGGCTCGGCCTCGGGGTCCTTGCGCACCTTGATCGTGCGGAAGGTCATCTCCAGGGCGTCGTAGACCATCAGCCGGCCCAGCAGCGTCTCGCCGATGCCGGTGATGAGCTTGACCGCCTCGGTGGCCTGGATGGCGCCGATGGTCGCGCACAGCACGCCCAGCACGCCGCCCTCGGCGCAGGAGGGGACCATCCCGGGCGGCGGGGGCACCGGGTAGAGGTCGCGGTAGTTGGGCCCGTGCTCGGCCCAGAAGACCGACACCTGTCCGTCGAAGCGGTAGATCGAGCCCCACACGTAGGGCTTGCCGAGCAGCACGCACGCGTCGTTGACCAGGTAGCGCGTGGCGAAGTTGTCGGTGCCGTCGACGATCAGGTCGTACTGGCCGAAGATCTCGAGCACGTTGTCGCTGTCCAGCCGCGTCTCGTGCAGGCGCACGTCGACCAGCGGGTTGATCTCCTTGATCGAGTCGCGCGCGCTCTCCGCCTTCGACCGGCCCACGTCGGAGGCGCCGTGGATGATCTGGCGCTGCAGGTTCGACTCGTCGACGACGTCGAACTCGACGATGCCCAGCGTGCCGACGCCGGCCGCGGCCAGGTACATGAGGACCGGCGAGCCCAGGCCACCGGCGCCCACGGCCAGCACCTTGGCGTTCTTCAGGCGCTTCTGCCCGTCCATCCCGACGTCCGGGATGATCAGGTGGCGGCTGTACCGGCGCACCTCGTCGATCGACAGGTCGGCAGCGGGCTCGACCAGGGGCGGCAGGGACACGCTTGCTCCTCTTGGTTCGCGGACTCCGGCACGGGCCGGTGTTCGTGCGGACAACAGCGTCCCAGGCGCCGCTGTTCCCCCGTCGCGAGCCCCGGAGCGAGGGCCTCAGCCGCGCAGGTCCCGGCGCGCGTACGCGGCGAGCCCGGCGACCGCGAGCACCAGAGCGGTGACCAGCATGCCGACGGCACCGGCGACGTCCACCGGCTCGGCGGGGACCGCCGCCAGGTGCGCGAACGGGGAGATCCCGCGCACCCACGACGGCCAGCCGAAGCTGTCGGCGAGCACCAGCAGCAGGTACCCCCCGGCGGCGGGCAGGACCCCGATGGCGAGCACGGCCTGCGGCGCCAGGCCCAGCGCCAGCAGCGCGGCACCGAGGCACAGCAGCGCGACCGGGACCACCGACAGCGCGCCGGCGAGGGCGTCACCGAGGCCGAGCCCGGCCCCGACCCAGGACGCCCCGGCCCAGGTGGTCAGGCCCGCGGTGGCCGCGACGACGACGGTGCCGACGGCGACGGTCGCGGCCTCCCAGGTCACCCATCGCACCCGCCCGACCGGCCGGGAGTACAGCAGGGTGAGCCGGGACGCCGACTCGTCGGCGGCGACGGAGGCGATCCGCGCGGCGGCGTACGCGCCGACGGGCACCGCGAGCAGGGTGAACAGGGAGGCCGCGTAGCCCTCGACCGAGGCCAGCCGGGAGAAGCCGGCGGCGGCCGCCATCTCGGCGAAGACCGGGTTGTCCCGCAGGAAGTCCAGCATCGCGGTGGCCAGCAGGCCGATGAGCAGGAAGTAGGCCCCCACGCCCAGCGACCAGGTCAGCGTCGCGCGGCGGGTCCGGTGCACCGCGAACCCGGGCAGCGAGCGCAGCAGCCGGCTCGGCGGGCGGGCCCGGTCCCGGCCCTGCCACCGGCCGGCGCCGACGTCGCGCGCCCCGGCCAGGATCGCGGCCAGGACGGCCGGCACGGCGACCAGGACGGCGAGGACCAGCAGTGGGGCCCAGCGGTCGTGGGCGTACGGGGCCACCCGGCCGAGCAGCCCGAACGGGCTGAGCCACTGCAGCCACGCCAGGGCCGCGACGCCGTCACCGACCATGCGGGCCAGCAGGCCGGCGAGCAGGACCGCGACGGCGAGCCCGGAGGCTCCGCGCCGGTCGCCCAGCAGCTGCCCGGTGAGCACCCCGAGCGCGCCGCCGGCCATGGCGGTGCCGCCGACGAGCGCCCCGAACAGCACCGCGCCGGCCGGCGCGGTGCCGGCCAGCAGCATGCCCGCGACCACGGCGGCGCCGACGACGGCGCCGGCGGCGAGCAGCACGCCGAGCGTGGTGCGGACCAGCGTGGCGAGCCGGACCCGGCCGGCGAGCAGCAGGTCGGTCCGGCCGGCGTCCTCCTCGCCCCGGGTGACCCGCGTGCCGGCCAGCGCGGCCCACACCCCCGCGAGCACCGCCGCGACCGTGCCGGTGCGCCACACGGTGAAGCCGCCGGGGTCGTCGAGGGCCAGCGGTGGCCCGAAGAGGGTCCGGATCGCCGGGTTGTCGGCGAGCGCCGTGAGCGAGTCGAGCCCGACCGCGCCGCTGAACGTCTGCTCGTACTGCTGGGCCACGAACGCGGTCAGCCCGCCGCAGAGCACCGCCACGACGAGGGTCCCCCGGCGCACCTCGCGGACCGCCGCGCGGCGGACGACGGTGCGCGGGGAGGCCGGCGCGGCCGGCCGCCGGACCCCGGTGACCCGCGAGGGCGTCCGGGTCGTCATGCCGCGGCCCGCCCGTAGTAGTCGAGGAAGATCTCCTCGAGGGAGGCCTCCCGGACGTCGAGGCGCACCACGTCGGCCTCGCCGAGGGCGCGCAGCACCGCGCCGGGCGGACCGGTCAGGGCGAGGGTGAGCTGCAGGGGCGTCGTCCAGCGGACGTCGGCCACCCCGGGCAGCACGGCGATCCGCTCGAGGCCGGGCGCGGGGCGGGCGAGCTCGACGGTGACCTCCGAGCGGCGGAGCCGGCGCAGCTCCTCCAGCCCGGCGACCTCGACCAGCCGGCCGGCCCGCAGGATGCCCACCCGGGTGCAGACCGCCTCGACCTCGGCCAGCTGGTGGGAGCTGAGGAACACCGTCTGTCCCCGCTCGGCGGCCTCGGCGATGCAGCGCCGGAACTCACGCTCCATGAGCGGGTCCAGGCCGCTGGTCGGCTCGTCGAGCACCAGCAGGGGCGCCCGGGTGGCGAAGGCCGCGACCAGGGCCACCTTCTGCCGGTTGCCGGTGGAGTAGGCGCGCGCCCGCTTGCCGGGGTCCAGGGCGAACCGCTCGACGAGCTCGTCGCGGTAGGGCAGGTCGGTGCCCGGTCCCACGCCGGCGAGCAGGTCGAGGCACTCGCGGCCGGTGAGCCCTGGCCACAGCGCGACGTCGGCCGGCACGTACGCGAGGTGGCGGTGCGCCCGCTCGACGTCGTCCGCCGGGTCGCCGAAGACCTCGGCCCGGCCGGTGGTGGGCCGCAGCAGGCCCAGCAGCATGCGGATGGTCGTGGACTTGCCGGCGCCGTTGGGCCCGAGGAAGCCGAAGACCTCCCCCGCGGGGACCGACAGCGACAGGTCGACCACGGCTCGGGTGGCGCCGAAGCGCTTGCCCAGGGCCTCGAACAGGACGGCGGGCGGAGCGGACCGGGGCGGAGCGGACTCGGGCGTGGCGGACTCGGCCATGGCACTCCGATCGGAGCCGTAGGGACCACGACTGCCGACCAGGCTTCCCGGCGCACCGCCGAGCAGCGTAGTGCCCGGGGCCCGCCCCGGGGAGGACCTTGGTCACCCCGACCGGGCCGGTCAGGGGAAGGGCCAGGCGTTCCTCGCGCAGCCGTCGAGACCGAGCGTCTGCTGCTGCATGACCGGCGCGGGCAGACCCGGCCCCGGGCACGGCTGGTGGCCGTTGCCCAGCGCGTGGCCGACCTCGTGGTTGACCACGTACTGGCGGTAGGTCGCGATGTCGCCGTCGTAGTGCGGGACGGCGGTCTCCCAGCGGGCGAGGTTGATGACCGCGCGCTCGCCGTACCGGCAGGAGGTGTAGCCGCCGGTGCCCACGCCCGGGCAGTAGCGCTCCATGCTCCCGGGGCTGACCAGGCTCACCCGGAACTCGTAGGCGCCCGGGTCGGTGGCGTCGACGCGCTGGAAGGCCATCCGGCCGCCGTTGCCCCAGGACCGCGGGTCGCCCAGGGTCGCCTCGACCGCGGCGGCGAAGGCCGCGGCGTCCACGCCGATGCCGTCCTCGACCTCGACGACGAACCGCTGCAGCGGCCCGCTGCCGTAGACGCCGGAGGAGCCGGGCACCACGGTCACGGTGCCCGCGCCCTGCTCGACGTAGGTCCCGGCCGCGGCCGTGGGGAGGCCGGTCGGGCCGGCGTCGCCCTCGGCCGGCGCGGGCGGCGGGGTCGTGGCGGCGGTGGACGGCGCGGTCGACCCGGCGGTCGGGGCCGCCGACGACGTCGCCGGGCTCGCTGCGGGGGCCGGTGAGGAGGTGGCCCGCCCGGCGGTGACCACGTCGACCAGGGCCAGGACGGTGGCCACCGTCAGCAGCGGGATGGCGTAGGCGCGCCAGCCGTGCCGGGCGACGAAGCGGCGCAGCCGGCCGGGCCGCCGGCGGCGCGGCGCGGGCGGTCGGGCGGCGACCTCACCGGACGGAGGACGGCGCCCCGGCGGGGGTGCGGGCGGGACCGGAGGCCGGCGGCGCACCGGCTCGGGTACCGGCCGCAGCGGGGCGCCGGGGCGCCGGCCGGGCGGCGGACCTGCCACGTGCCGCCTCCTCGCGGTCGTCCTGCCGTCGCGCCGCGCCCCGGGTGGCATCGCGCGCCTCGGGGTCAGGTTCTCACGCCGCCGCGGCCCGCCGGGCGCGTCGCGGGGAAGGGCGCGTCGGGCGGGTCAGCCGGCCCGGGCCTCCGGCGTGCTCGTCCCACTGCCCGGCGCGGGCCGCTCGTCCGGCCGCCCGGCGTCCTCGAGCAGGCCGAGCACCGCCCGCGCCGTCTCCTCGGGCGCCTCGAGCATGGCCACGTGCCCGACCGTCTCGAGCACCAGCAGCCGGGCGTCGCGCACGGTGGCGGCCAGGCGCGGCGCGAGGCGCGGGTCGACGAGCCGGTCGCGGTCGCCCCAGACCACCAGCGTCGGCATCCGCAGCGAACGGGCCAGCCGCCAGGCGTTGGCCCGGCCGACCCGCAGGTAGGAGGTGAGCAGGCCGCGCATGCTGCGGGCGAGCGACCGGTTGGCCCAGGCCTGGGCGGCGCGCTCCCGCGCCTCCTCGACGGCGGCGTCGAGGCGCTCGCGCGGCACCCGGGCGGGCTCGCCGAAGCACATCGCCAGCACGCCGCGCACCGACTGCTCGGGCGTCACGCGGGCCAGCCGCCGCTCGGCGAGGGTGGGCACCCCCGGGAGCAGGAGCAGCAGCAGCGCCCGGCCGAAGGCCTGCGGCACGCGGTAGACCGGCATGGCCGGCGAGACCAGCGTCAGGGTGGCGACCAGGTCGGGACGGCGGGCGGCGGCGACCAGGCTGACCAGCCCGCCGAGGCTGTTGCCCAGCAGGTGCACCGGGCGGCCCTGCGCCTCGCCCGGCTGCGCCACGACGTGCTCGAGGACGTCGACGACGGCGCGGACGTGACCGCGCACCGAGTAGGAGCCCGACGGCGGCGGCTGCGAGCGGCCGAAGCCGGGCAGGTCGGGCGCCCAGCCCTCGCAGCGCACCGCCAGCAGCCCCGCCAGGTCGGTCCAGTTGGTCGAGGCGCCGCCCAGGCCGTGCACGTACACCGCCCGCTCGCGCGGCCCGTCGGCCGGGCCGGTGCCGGGCGTGGTGCGCACGAAGACCGTGCCGCCGGTGACCGGCACCTCCCTCCCGGGCCAGGCGGCGGGCGGGGCGGCGGGGACGGTCAGGTCCGCCGTCGAGAGGCGGGCGGTGGAGAGCGGCGCCACCGTGGGGGGCGCGGGGGTCCGGCGGGTGCGCGCTCGGCGGGCCTCGGGCACCCGGCGACGGTATGCCAGGCGGCCGCGGCGCGTGCGCCGGGTGACCCGCCGGTAACATCCCCGGCGCCATGCAGTCCTCCCGTCCGGTCCCCGCCCGCCGCACCTCGCGGTTGCCGCGCGGCGCCCGGCGGCTGCAGCTGCTGCAGGCGGCGCAGGAGGTCTTCGTCGCGCAGGGCTTCCACGCCGCCGCGATGGACGACATCGCCGACCGCGCCGGCGTCAGCAAGCCCGTGCTGTACCAGCACTTCCCCGGCAAGCGGGAGCTGTACCTGGCGCTGTTGGAGCAGCAGGTCACCGAGCTCACCGAGCGGCTGGGCGAGGCGATGGGCGGCACCGAGGACAACCGGCAGCGGGTGCAGGGCGCGGTGGGCGCCTACTTCGACTTCGTCGACGCCGAGGGCGGCGCCTTCCGCCTGGTCTTCGAGTCCGACCTGCGCAACGACGAGGACGTGCGGGCGTTGGTCGACCGCGGGAACCGCGCCTGCGTCGAGGCGATCGCGGAGGTCATCGCCGGCGACACCGGCAGCCCGCCGGAGCAGGCGCACCTGCTGGCCTCGGGGCTGACCGGGCTGGCCGAGACCAGCGCCCGGTGGTGGCTGGCGCAGAAGGGCACCGTCCCGCGCGACGAGGCGGTGTCGCTCATGTCGGCGCTGGCGTGGCGCGGCATCTCGGGGTTCCCCCGGGTCGAGGGCGAGCACCCGGCGGGCTGAGCAGGCGTTCGCTGACGGCGCAGCCGCGCGACGGGGCCCGCAGACCGGCGCTGGACTAGCGTGGTCGGCAGCCGTGCAACCCGAGGAGGCATCCCGAGTGGAAGTCAAGATCGGTGTCCAGCACTCCCCCCGGGAGCTGGTCGTCGACAGCCCGAAGACCCCCGACGAGATCGCTGCCGACGTGGCCTCCGCCATGTCCGGCGGCACGAAGGACGGGCTGCTGACCCTTGAGGACGAGCGGGGCCGCCGCGTCCTCGTCCCGGTCGACCGGATCGCCTACGTGGAGATCGCGCAGGCCGACCAGCGCCGGGTGGGCTTCGTCGCCGGCGCCTAGCTCCGGCGACGCACGTCCCGCAGGGGCGTCCCCGCACCGCGGGGGCGCCCCTGCGTCGTGTCAGGGCTTGAGGCCGAGGGTGCGCATCCGCTCGGTGTGCGCGGCGGTGATCCGGTCGACCAGCCGGGCGATGCCGGTGAGGTCGCCGGTCCCTTCCATGATCAGCTGCGCCAGCCCCTCGCGCTCGGCGATGACCGCCTGCGACTGGGAGATCGCCTCCCCGACCAGCCGCCGTCCCCACAGGGCCAGCCGCCCGGCGAGTGCGCGCTGGGAGCGGATGGCGGCACGCACCTCGCGGACGGCGAACTCCGCGTGCCCGGTGTCGGCGAGCACCTCGAGGATCAGCGAGCGGTCGGGCTCGGGCAGGAAGCCGGCGATCTCGCGGTAGAAGTCGGCCGCCAGGCCGTCCCCGACGTAGGCCTTGACCAGGCCCTCCAGCCACGTCCGCGGCCGGGTGCCCTCGTGGAAGCCGTCGAGGGCCGGCACGAACGGCGCCATCGCCGCGGCGGGGTCTGCGCCCAGTTCCCGCAGCCGCGCCGCGAGCCGGTCGTGGTGGCCCATCTCGGCGGCGGCCATCCGCGCCAGCGCGGCCCGGCCGTCGAGCGTCGGAGACAGCCGGGCGTCCTCGGCCAGCCGGTCGAACGCCGTCAGCTCGGCGTAGGCCAGCACGCCGAGCAGGTCGACGACGGCGCGGCTGTCGACCGTGCTCACGTGCCACCTCCGGGTGGGGTCGGGGGCGGGCGGCCCGCGCGGCGACAGAGGCTAACCGCTCCCCGCGCTACCATGGGAACAGGCGGGCCGCCAGGTCCGCTGGTATCTGTGCGCTGACGATCGCTCGCCGACGCCCCGAGGAGCCCGTGACCGGGCACACCGGGCCGTCGCCGGGGGCAGATCGAGCCCCGGTCCGCTGGCCGCGTCGGCGCTGGACACGCATCCCGCGACACCCGACCGCGGAGCGCCCGGACGACGCCGTCGTCGCCCGCCGGCCGCTCCCCCAGCCGACCAGAGGCGAGAGCACTGACCTCCACAGACCACACCCCCACCACCCCCGAGCTCGAGCACGCCGAGACCGGCGCGCCCGCCCCCGAGCAGGTCGAGCAGACCGTCGAGGCCCTCGGCGGCGCGCCCGTCGAGGAGACCGCGCCGCTGTTCAGCGACTTCGACGTCCACCCCGACGTCGTCGCGGCGCTGGCCGAGGCCGGCATCACCCGGACCTTCGCGATCCAGGAGCTCACCCTCCCGCTGGCGCTGGCCGGCAACGACCTCATCGGGCAGGCCCGCACCGGCACCGGCAAGACCCTCGGCTTCGGCGTCCCGCTGCTGCAGCGCGTCGTCCCCGCCGCGGAGGGCGGTGACGGCGTCCCGCAGGCGCTGGTCGTCGTCCCCACCCGCGAGCTGTGCGTGCAGGTCGCCCGCGACCTGGCCACCGCCGGGAAGAAGCGCGGCATCCGCGTGCAGGCCATCTACGGCGGCCGGGCCTTCGAGCCGCAGGTCGCCGCGCTGCAGGCCGGCGTCGAGGTCGTCGTCGGCACCCCCGGCCGGCTGCTCGACCTGGCCCAGCAGGGTCATCTGATCCTGGGCAAGGTCAGCGTGCTGGTCCTCGACGAGGCCGACGAGATGCTCGACCTGGGCTTCCTGCCCGACATCGAGCGGGTCCTCGGGATGGTCCCGGCGAAGCGGCAGACCATGCTGTTCTCCGCCACGATGCCCGGCCCGATCGTGAACCTGGCCCGCCAGTTCATGACCCAGCCCACCCACATCCGGGCGCACGGCAACGACGAGGGCTCGACCGTCCCGCAGACCACCCAGTTCGTGTACCGGGCGCACAACCTGGACAAGCCCGAGCTGCTGGCCCGCGTGCTGCAGGCGCGCGGCCGGGGCCTCGCGATGGTCTTCTGCCGCACCAAGCGGACCGCGCAGAAGGTCGCCGACGAGCTGGTCGACCGCGGTTTCGCCGCCGCCGCCGTGCACGGCGACCTCGGCCAGGGCGCCCGCGAGCAGGCGCTGCGCGCGTTCCGCAGCGGCAAGGTCGACGTCCTGGTCGCCACCGACGTCGCCGCCCGCGGCATCGACGTCACCGGCGTCAGCCACGTCGTCAACTACCAGTGTCCCGAGGACGAGAAGACCTACGTGCACCGGATCGGCCGCACCGGCCGCGCCGGGCGCGAGGGCGTCGCGGTCACCTTCGTCGACTGGGACGACGTGCCGCGCTGGCAGCTGATCAACAAGGCGCTCGACCTGCCGTTCGCCGACCCGCCGGAGACCTACTCCACCTCGCCGTGGGTCCGCACCGACCTCGACGTCCCCGAGGACGCCACGGGCCGGCTGCCGCGCTCGCAGCGCACCCGCGAGGGCCTCGACGCCGAGGTGCTCGAGGACCTCGGCGAGACCGGCCGGAAGCCCAAGGGCGCCGGCCGCGGTCCGGCACGGGAGGAGGTCCGCGACTCCTCCCGGGAGGACGGCGACCGCCCGTCCCGCTCGCGGTCGCGCTCCCGCCGCCGCACGCGCGGCGGGGAGCCCGCCGACGGGTCGGCCCCCGCCGCCGACGCCGCCACTGCCGCCGACCCGGCGGACGCCGCTGCGGAGCAGCCCGCGGACGAGGGTGCGCCGCGCCGCCGCCGTCGCCGCCGCGGGGGCGCCCGTCGCCGCTCCGCCGGTGCCGCCGGCACCGACGTGGGCGGCGACTCCGGCGACGGCGGCGACTCCGAGTCCGCCGCCTGACGCCGGTCTCCGCCGTTGGCGCTGCGTCCCCCGCCGCTGCGGGTCTGGGTCTGGACGGCGGCCACGCTCGCGCTGGCGCTGGTCGCCGTCCTGCTCTGGCGCGGCTCCAGCGTCGCGGCCACCGACAGCACGACCGCTGACCCGCCGCGGGTCTCCGACGCCGCGCCCGCCGCGGGGGTGGCCCGCGCCTGGTCGGTCGCGGCCGACGCCGGGCTGCCCCGCCGGGTCGTCGAGGGCGGCCGGGTCGTCGTGCCCGGTGAGCGCGGCCTCACCGCCGTCGACGCCGTCACCGGGGACGAGGCCTGGCACTACCGCCGGGCCGACGCCCGGCTGTGCGGCCTGACCGCGGTCGACGGGCTGGTGGTCGCCGTCTTCCGCACCCACGACCGCTGCGACGAGGCCCTCGCCCTCGACGCGGCCACCGGGGTGCGCCAGTGGACCCGCAACCTCAGCCTCCGCGCGGACGCCACGATCTCCGGCACCGAGCAGGCCGTGCTGGCCAGCAGCCCGACCGGGGTCGTGGTGCTCGACCCGGCGGGCAACAACGTCCGCTGGCGGGTCGCGGCGGCCGAGGACTGCCGCCTCGAGGACACCGACGTCGGCAGCGCCGGGGTGGTGCTGCTGCAGCGCTGCCCCGGGACCGCGGCGCTGCAGCTGCGGCTGTTCGACGCCTCCACCGGCCAGCCCCGGTGGACCAGGGACGTCTCCGCCCCCGAGGGCGGCGGCGTCCGGCTGGTCGGCGCCGACCGGCTCGTCGTCGTCGTCACCGGCGACACCCTGCTGGTGCACCGCCCCGACGACGGCACCCTGCTCCAGCAGCTCCCGCTGCCCACCGCCGGGGTCGACCCGGCCGCCGAGCCGCTGCTGCAGGCCGGCGCGGGCGACGTCGCGCTGGTGTGGGCCCGCGGCACCCTGTGGGCGCTGGACCCGGGCACCGGCGCCCCGCGGTGGGAGCTGCCCGCGCAGGGGCTGCCCACGGGGGACGTCGGCAAGACCGCATCGGGCTCGGCCGCCGTGTGGGTGCCCGAGTCGGGCGGGTTCGTGCTGCGCGACCTCGCCACCGGCGCCGAGGCCGGCCGGGCGGCGGTCGACGGCGGCCTGGAGGCCGGCGGGCAGGCCTCGCTGGTCGGGCCGGTGCTGCTCTACCGGCTCCCCGACCGGGTGCACGGCTTCGCCTGACCGGACGGCCTCGCTGCGGCGCCGCCGCGGCGGAGGTTGACTGGACACATGGTCCTGCCCGGGAGCC
Source organism: Geodermatophilus sp. SYSU D00696 (assembly GCF_054050235.1). Classification (NCBI taxonomy): domain Bacteria; kingdom Bacillati; phylum Actinomycetota; class Actinomycetes; order Geodermatophilales; family Geodermatophilaceae; genus Geodermatophilus; species Geodermatophilus sp. SYSU D00696. Next base: position 88,363 of record NZ_JBJGYY010000003.1, read on the forward strand.
CCGAGATGCCGTCGGTCACCCTCGCCATCCCGTCCGACGACCTGCGGCAGCTGGCCGACCACGACGCCACCCCGCGGACCCTCGCCGGCCGGGCGGGCCCGCTGGCCGCGCTCGACACCGGCGGCGACGGGCGCCGCGGCACCGTCCTGCTGGTGCCCGGCTACACCGGCAGCAAGGAGGACTTCGCGCCCCTGCTGGCGCCGCTGGCCGCCCGCGGGCACCGGGTGGTCGCCATCGACCAGCGCGGGCAGTACGAGTCCCCCGGGCCCGACGACCCCGCGGCCTACACCGTCGCCGAGCTCGCCGCCGACGTCGTCGCGGTCGCCGCCCTGCTGCGCGAGGAGACCGGCACCCCGCACCTGGTGGGGCACAGCTTCGGCGGCCTGGTCGGCCGTGCGGCGGTCCTGGCCGACCCGGCCGCGTTCCGGTCACTGACGCTGCTCGGCTCCGGTCCCGCCGCGCTGGCCGGCCCGCGGGTCGACCTGCTCGAGCACCTCGGGCCGCTGCTCGACCAGGGCGGCGTCCCGCTGGTGGCCGCCACGCTGGAGCAGCTGGCCATGACCGACGAGCGCGCCCTGGCCGTGCCGAGGGCGACCCGCGCGTTCTACGGCCGCCGGTTCCTCGGCAACACCGCCGCCGGGCTGCGGGGCATGGCGCAGGCGATCACCACCGAGCCCGACCGGGTCGCCGAGCTCGCCGCCACCGGGGTCCCGGTGCTGGTGGCCCACGGCGAGGCCGACGACGCCTGGTCCCCGGCCGTCCAGGAGGACATGGCCCGGCGGCTGGGCGCCCGCCACGAGGTCGTCCCGCACGCCATCCACTCCCCCGCCGTCGAGAACCCCCTGCGGACGGTGCAGGTGCTCGAGACCTTCTGGGCGTCCCTGCCCGGGACCACCCGGTGAGCGGCGGGCGGCCCTCGGCGCGCGACTGGACGCCCGAGGAGGACCGGCTGGGCTTCTTCGGGCCGGACAGCATCACCTGGCGGGTGCACGCCGACCCCGTCTACGGCGTCGGCGGGCTGCGGGCGCTGCTGCTGCAGGCCCTGCACCCGGTCGCGATGGACGGCGTCGCGCGCAACTCGGTGTTCCGGGAGTCCCCGTGGCAGCGGCTCGCCCGCACCGGGGAGTACGTCGACACCCTCACCTTCGGCACCCGGCGGGAGGCGATCCGGCTGGTGCGGCGGGTGCGCGGCATGCACCGGCGGCTCGGCGGCACGGAGGGGACGACCGGGCGCACCTACCGCGTCGACGACCCCGACCTGCTGCTGTGGGTGCACGCCTGCCAGGTGGACTCGCTGCTCGACGTCGCCCGCCGGGCCGACGTCGTCACGCTCGCCGAGGCCGACCGCTACGTGGCCGAGCAGGTGGTCGCGGCCGAGCTCATCGGCGCCGACGCCGGCGACGTGCCCGCCTCGGTGGCCGACCTGGAGGCCTACTTCACCCGGATGCGCCCGGCGCTCGCGCTCACCCCGGACGCCCGCGACGCCTGGCGGTTCATCGCCCTGCCGCCGATGCCGCGGTGGGTGCAGCTGCTGACCCCCGCGCGGCCGGCGTGGGGCACGCTGGCGTCGCTGGCGGTGGCGACGCTGCCGCCCTGGGCCCGCCGGCTGGCCTCGCTGCCGGGGTTCGCGGTCACCGACGCGGCGGCGACGGCGGCGCTGCGGGCGTTCCGGACCGGCCTGCTGGCGCTGCCGGACCGGGCGCGGCTGTCGCCGGTCGTGCGCGCCGGGTTCGAGCGGACGGCGCCGCCGACGGCCCTGGGCGCCTAACCACCGGCGGCGGGCTGGTCGAGGGCGCGCCGCGCCGCGGCCAGCACCGCGGCGGCCACGCGGTCCAGCGACGGCGAGCGCAGCTTCCACTGCTGCCAGTACAGCGCGACGTCGACGGCGCCGTCCGGGTCGAGCGCGACCAGCTCGCCAGGCGGCTCCTGCGGGGCGGGCACCATGCCCCAGCCGAACCCGAGGCGGACGGCGGTCACGTGGTCGGCCGAGGCCGGGACGTGGTGCACCGGTGGCGTCCGCTCGTCGACCCCCCGCGAGCGCAGGTAGCGGTACTGCAGGTCGTCGTTGCGGTCGAAGACCACGACGGGCGCCCGGGACAGCGCCCCGGCGGTGACCCCGTCGGCGAACCAGCGCTCGGCGAACGCGGCCGTGGCCATCGGCCGGTAGGGCATGCTGCCCAGCCGGGTGACGCTGCAGCCGGGCACGGGCTCGGCGTCCGCGGTGACCGCCGCCGTCACCCGGCCCTCCCGCAGCAGCACCGCCGTACGCTCCTCGTCCTCCCGGTGCAGGTCGAAGGCCAGCTCGCCGGCGAGGGGGGCCAGCGCCGGCAGCACCCAGGTGGCCATGGAGTCGGCGTTGACCGCGACGGGCAGGGGCACCGGCCCGTGCGCGGCGTCGCCCACCAGCTCCCGGGTGACGTCGGCGGTGAGCAGCGTCAGCTGACGGGCCAGCCGCAGCACCGCCTCCCCGGACCCGGTCACCCGCACCGGCTTGCTGCGCACCAGCAGCACCCGGCCGGTGGTCGTCTCCAGCGCCCGCAACCGCTGGCTGATCGCGCTCGGCGTGACGTGCAGGGCACGGGCGGCGCCGTCGAGGGTGCCGGCGGCGACGGTCGCCTCGAGGGCGCGCAGCTGTCCGAGGTCGAGGTCCACCCGGCCATCAGAGCAGCTACAGATCCTGCAGCCACGCGAACGGCGCTTCCGACGAGTGCCGCCTAGCGTCGCCGCCGTGTCCGCTGCCGTGTCCCCCGCCCTGCTCGCCGCCGTCTCCGGACTGGGGCTCGGGCTCTCGCTGATCGTGGCGATCGGCGCGCAGAACGCCTTCGTGCTGCGGCAGGGGCTGCGCGCCGAACACGTGGCCGCCGTCGTCGCCGTCTGCCTGGTCTCCGACGTCGCGCTCATCACCGCCGGGACCGCCGGGGCCGGCACGCTGGTCAGCCGGGTGCCCGGCGTCCTCACCGCGGTGTGCTTCGCCGGCGCGGCGTTCCTCGCCGCCTACGGTCTGCTGGCCGCCCGCCGGGCGCTGCGCGCGGCGGCCCTGGTCCCCGACGAGACCGGACGCCGCGCGGGGCTCGCGGCCACGCTGACCACCTGCCTGGCGCTGACCTGGCTCAACCCGCACGTGTACCTCGACACGGTGGTGCTGCTCGGGTCGCTGGCCGGCACCTGGGAGGAGCTGCGGTGGTGGTTCGCCGGCGGCGCCGCGCTGGGCAGCACCGTCTGGTTCGTCGCCCTCGGCTACGGCGCGCGGCTGCTGCGGCCGGTCTTCGCGCGGCCGGCGTCGTGGCGGGTGCTGGACGCCGTCATCGCCGTCGTCATGCTGGCGCTGGCGGCGTCACTGGTCGTGCAGGGCGTCCGCGGCGCCTAGCCAGACGCGGCGGGTTCGTCGGCCGGCAGGAAGCTCCAGGTCTCGCGCGCCGGCGCGGCGGCCTGTCCGGGCGGGCAGCTGCGCCGGAAGTCGCACCAGCCGCACTGCCGCCCGGGTGCGGCCGGGAACGCCTCGTCGGGGTGCACGCCCTCCTCGACCCGCCGGGTGGCGACGCCGATGTCGGCGGCGACGTCCTCGGCCCGCCGGACGTGGTTGGCCAGCGAGCGCTCGGTGTGCTCGAAGGCCGCGACCGTTCCCGACGGCAGGTGGTGCAGCTCCACCCGGCGGCAGGGCCGGCGCAGCGTGCGCTGCACGCCGAGGACGTACACCGCCAGCGCCGGTGAGCCGCGCGCCTCGTCCTCGGTGCTGGGCACCCGGCCGGTCTTGTAGTCGACGACGACCAACTCGTCCCCGCGCTGGTCGATCCGGTCGACCCGTCCCGACAGCGCCAGCGCCGACGTGGTGGCCGCGACCTGGCGCTCCAGGCCGGCCGGCTCGTCGTCAGGGTCGACCGTGGCCAGGTAGCCGGTGAGCCACCCGGCGGCGCGGGCGCGCCAGCGGGCGGACTGCTCGGCGTCCCGGAAACCGGTGTCGGACCAGACGCCGTAGAGCAGCTGCCGCGCGGCCACCGCCGTGCGGCTCGCCCGCGGCAGGTCCCACCACGAGCGCAGCGCCGCGTGCACGGCCGAGCCGACCGTGTTGTGCGCCCACGGCGGCCCCTTGGGCGGCGTCGGCCGGTCGACGTAGGCGTGCCGGTAGCGGCGCGGGCAGTCGGCGAACGCGGCGAGCTTGCTCGGCGTCGCGGGGAACAGCCGCCGCGGCATGCCCGGCATCTCCAGTTGCGCGCTCCCCACACCGCCACGCTAGCCGCCGGGGACGGCGGACCCGCGTCAGTCGGTGAACGGCGCGCTGCCGGTGCCCGCGGCCAGCAGCGCCTCGAACTGTCCGGGATCGGTGGTACAGGCGCCGATCGGCGTCGTCTTGTTCGTACCGTGGTAGTCGCTGGACCCGGTGGTGAGCAGGCCCAGCTCGCGCGCCAGCCCGTGCAGGTGGTCGCGCTCGGCGGGGCTGTGGTCGGGGTGGTCGACCTCCAGGCCGAGCAGCCCCGCGTCGGCCATCGCGGCGACCGCGGCGTCATCGACCACCCGCCCCCGCCGGGTGGCCAGGCCGTGCGCGAACACCGGCACGCCGCCGGCCTCCCGGACCAGCCGGATGCCCTCGAGGACCTCGGTGTCGGCCTTGGCGACGTAGTGGGGACTGCGGTGGGACAGCAGGGTCGCGAACGCCTCGTCCACCGACTCGACGACGCCGGCCTCGACCAGCGCCCGGGCCACGTGCGGCCGGCCGACGACCCCGCCGCCGGAGGCCTCGACGATGCGCTCCCAGACCACCGGGTAGCCGGCCGCGGCCAGCGCGGCGACGATCCGCTCGCCGCGGCCCAGGCGCTCGGCGCGCAGCCTCGTCAGCTCGCCGGCCAGCGCCCGGTGCCCCGGGTCGAAGAGGTAGGCCAGCAGGTGCACGCTGATCGGCGGCTGGTCTGCGGGGAACCACCGGCAGGACAGCTCCAGGCCGGGGACGACGGTCAGCCCGGGTGGGCGGGCCGCGGCGGCGGCCGCCCACCCGGCGGTGGTGTCGTGGTCGGTGAGGGCGACGACGTCGAGGCCGGCGGCGCGGGCGGTGGCGAGCAGGGCCGCGGGGCTGTCGGTGCCGTCGGAGACCGACGAGTGGGTGTGCAGGTCGATGCGCATCGGCGTCCAGCCTCCCCTGCCCGCGCTGGCCGCGCCCGGGCGGTCAGCGCGCCGGTGCGGGCGGGTCCTGGCGGGGCGCGCCGGGGATCGGCTGGGTGTCGTGCCGCGGCCGCTCGCGGGCGGGCGGCTCGGGGTTGCCCTCGTCGTCGCCGGCGGCGGCGCTGCCCAGGTCGCTGGCGAACAGCAGCCCGCTGACCTCCTGGTAGAGCAGGTCGGCGCGCGGCAGGAAGGTGATCTGCGACAACGCCTGCTGCTGACCGGCGGACTCGAAGCGGAAGGTGCCGTAGCCCAGCACCTGACCCAGCAGCGTCTCCTTCCAGGTCAGGTCGGTGATCCGGCGCAGCGGCAGGAGCGTGACGGTGCGGGCGATGATCCCCGAGGTCAGCAGCACCCGGCGGCGGGTGACGATGAAGTGCCGCATCCACCACTCGCCGACCCGCAGCGCGAGCGTGCCCAGCGCGGCGAGGACGACGAGCAGCCCGAGGCCGGCCGAGAACCGGTTGTCCGGGTCGAGGGTGAGCACCCAGGTACCGGCCGCCAGCACCGGCAGCGTCTTGGTGGCCGGCCACAGCAGCACCGCCCAGTGGCGGCGGGTCGCGACGACGGCCTGCTCGCCCGGGAGCAGGTACTTGGCGGCGTCCTTGGCCCACCGCGGCGGGCGGCCGTCGGCCGGGCCGGTCACGGCCGCCTAGACGAGCGAGGTGACGAAGGCGGCGATGGAGGAGGCGGCGTCACCGAGGGCCTCGCCGGCGCTCTTCACCATCTCGGCCGAGGACTCCGGCTGCTGGATGACGTACCAGACGACGAAGGCGATGGCCAGCCAGACGAGGACCTTCTTCAGGTTCACCGTCACCTCCGGGGATGTGCTCGGACCCGCGGGCGGCGTGCCCGCGCGGCTCGGCCCGGAGGCCGGTCCCATGGGTAACACAGGCCCCAGCCGGGACCGTCCGGACACGCCGGTCGGGACCGGGCGTTCACTCCCCCGGCAGCAGGTGCTCGCTGGGCGGGCCCAGTGGCAGGTCGGGGTAGAGCCGCTCGCGCAGGTCGAGCAGCCGCCGAGGCTCGGCCAGCAGCCAGCCGGCCGACATGGGCCAGGTGACCAGCCACAGCCACACCCCGTAGGCCTCGCCCACGAAGGCGGCCCGGTCGTCGGACGTGGGGACCGCCCACAGGGGGGCGTGCTGCCCGGCGGCCTCGACCGCCGCCGACGACGGCCCGGTGATGACGTCGCCCGGGTCGAGACCCGGTAGGCCCGCGTAGCCGCAGCCCACGCCCATGCCCGGCTCCTCCGCGACCAGCACCATCTCGGCCGACCCGCCCAGCGGTGCCGGGCCCGCGCAGCCGACGACGATCGCCCGCGCGCCAGGCTCCCCGCCCCACGCCAGGCCGGTGACCGACCAGCCCGTCGGCATCGGGTCGGGCACCCAGGCCGGGACGCGGGCGTCGGCGGTGACCGCCGCGATCGCGTCGTGCGCGATGAGCGCCGTGTGGTGCAGCGGGGTGACGGCGCCGTGCAGGTGGCACCAGGCCACGGCGGAGTCCCCGGGGCGCACGACCAGCGGCTCGCCGCAGCGAGGGCAGACCGGGGAGGGGCTCATCGGGGAACACCGTCCTGTCACGCGGGGCTCACGTCAAGCGCGGGCGGACGATCCCGGCCCGCGCCGTCGTACCCTGCGCGGGTGCCGTCCGCGTCGTTCCCGCCGGCCGCGCCTCCCCCGGCTCGGGACGGTGCCGCGACGGTGGCCTGCGTGGGGGCGGTGGTGCTCGACGGCGCCGGCCGGTTGCTGCTGGTCCGCCGGCGCAACGCCCCGGGCCGCGGGCTGTGGTCGGTGCCCGGCGGGCGGGTGGAGCCGGGCGAGTCCCTGGCCGCCGCGGTGGCGCGGGAGGTCCGCGAGGAGACCGGGCTGGACGTCCGCGTCGGCGCCGAGGTCGGGCGGGTGACCATCCCGGGCGACGGCGTCGTCTACGACGTCGTCGACTTCGGCTGCACGCTCACCGACCCGCGCGCCCAGCCGGTACCCGGCGACGACGCCGACGCGGTCGTGTTCGCCGGCCCGGCCGACCTCGAGCGGCTGCCCTGCACGCCGCGGCTGCTGGAGACGCTGCGCGGCTGGGGCGCGCTGCCCGCCTGACCGGGCGGGCGGCGCGCCACCTGCTCAGGAGCGGGGCCGGGGCTCCGGACGGCCGGGCTGCTCGCCGCCGCGGGCCTCGCCGTAGGAGCGCTTGGGCACCATGACCTTGCGCCGGAAGACGCAGACGACGGTGCCGTCCTGCTTGTAGCCGATGGTCTCGACGTGCACGACGCCCCGGTCGTCCTTCGACCGCGACTCGGTCTTGTCCAGGACCGTCGTCTCGCCGTAGACGGTGTCGCCGTGGAAGGTCGGCGCCACGTGCCGCAGCGACTCGACCTCCAGGTTGGCGATCGCCTTCCCCGAGACGTCGGGCACGCTCATGCCCAGCAGCAGCGAGTAGACGTAGTTGCCGACGACGACGTTCTCGCCGAACTCCGTGGTCTCCGCGGCGAAGTGGCTGTCCAGGTGCAGCGGGTGGTGGTTCATCGTGATCAGGCAGAACAGGTGGTCGTCGTACTCGGTGACGGTCTTCCCCGGCCAGTGCTTGTAGACCGCGCCGACCTCGAACTCCTCGTAGTACCGACCGAACTGCACCGTTCCTCCTGTTCCTGCAGGCCAGCGCGCCGCTGACCGCACCGATGGCACGGCGGTGGCAGGCCACGACCGTGGGCAGCACACTCGCACAGGGGTGCCGCAGGTCGTGTGACCGGTGGTCCGGGCCGGGCTAGAGGCCTCCCCCGTCGCCCGCGCCGCCTCCGAGGAACCCCGTGGCGGCGGCGCCGCCGGTGGCCGTTCCGTAGGTCTGCCGTGCGGCGATGCCCGGGTCCTCGGCAGCGAGCCGTTGCCGCTCGGCGCGGACGCTGCGGCGGCTCAGGTCGTGGTCGGTGCGTGGCGGCTCGAAGACGGCGGCCCGCAGGGCGCCGTCGTGCATGGCGGCGCGGCCGTGGAGGGCGACCCGCCACACGTCGTCGGTCTCGCCCCGCTGGTCCTGCAGCCAGGCCAGTGCCCGTCGTCCGTCGGCGGTGAGCGCGACCGTCGCCGGGCCCCGGCGCAGCGCCCGTCCCAGGGCGGACCGGGACACCAGGCCGTCGCTGCGCAGCCGTCTGCCGACCTCGAGGAGCCGGGCGTCGTCCTGCAGCCGCCACTGGACGGTGTCGACCGAGCGGTGGCCCGACGGCCCGACGGCGTCGAGGACCGCCGCCTCGACCGGGTGCTGCCGCGCGAGCTCGACGGTCGCCAGCTGGCCGGGTGAGTGCACCCGGACCCGTCCCGAGCGCACGAGCGCCACGATGGCCGTGTCGACCACGCGGGGCGGTCCGCCGCCGAGGTGGGCCGCGTCGTAGACGTCCAGCTGGGAGGGGGTCCGGGATGCCGCCATGGCGCGGCCTCACCTTCGGGCGGAGGGCTCGTGCGGGACAACGGTCCCACCGCCGGGCCGGCCGGCGGAAGTGCCGGGCACGCGCAGCCCGTCCGGCGCGAGGGCCGCTCCGCGGGCGTGGCGAGGCCAGCCGGCCATCACGCGGCGTCGGTGCCCCATCTGCGCGGCCGCCGATCCTACGATGCCCCGGTGGTCCGCCCGCTCCGCTCCGGCGACCCCGCGGAGGGCGACGTCGTCGTGTTGTCCCCCGCCGGGCGCCGCATCCGCCTGGCCGCTTCCGCCGTGGTCCTGGCCCTGCTGCTGACCGGGACGCTGTGGGGCACCGACGCCCACTTCCCGTTCGGCCCGTTCAAGATGTACTCGACGCGCGCCGACACCGACGCTCCTGTGATCTCGACCCGCGTCGTCGGCCTGACCGGCGACGGCCGGGAGGTGCGGCTGTCCGGCGGTGAGGTCGGGCTGCGCCGCGCCGAGTTCGAGGGCCAGCTGCCGCGCCTGGTCGACGACCCCTCGCTGCTGGTCCTGCTGGCCGACACCTACGCCGAGAACCACCCCGGCGGGCCGGAGCTCGTCGAGGTGCAGGTGGTGCAGCGGCACTTCGAGCTCGTCGACGGCGCGGCCACCGGCGCGTGGACCGACCGCGTCCTCGTCGAGCAGGAGCTGGAGGTCGGCCCGTGAGCGCCACCCTGCCCACCGCAACCCCGGCGGCGCCCGGCGGCCGCCGGGTCCTCAGTGCTCTGCGCGGGTTCTGGACCCGGCCGGTGCCGCTGGCCCGGATCGCGGTGTTCCGCACCATCGCCTACCTGTTCGTGCCGGTCGACGTCTTCCTCACGACCGCGTGGGTGAGCGCGCACGCCGACGTCCCGACCGCCTACTACCAGCCCCTGGTCATCGGGCAGCTGCTGCACCTGCCCACGCCGACCCCGACCGTCGTGCACGTCGTCCAGTGGGCCCTGGTGGCCACCGCCCTGGCCGCCGCCACCGGTCGCGCACCCCGTCTGCTCGGTTCCGCGGTGTTCCTCCTCTACTTGGAGTGGATGGTCATCGCGATGAGCTACGGCAAGGTCGACCACGACCGCATCGCCTACCTCGTCGCCCTGGCCGTGCTGCCCACGATCGGCGTGGCACGGTGGCGGGACCGCCGGTCGTCGGAGGCTGCGGGCTGGGCGATGGCTGCGGTGTTCGTGACCGTGGTGCTCACCTACTTCCTGGCCGCCTGGGCGAAGGTGCGCTTCGGCGGCTGGGACTGGGCGACCGGCTCGACGATCACCCGCGCCGTGATCCGCCGGGGCACGGCCCTCTCGGAGTGGACGCTCGACGTGCCCGGCCTGCTCACCACCGTGCAGTGGGCGATGCTGCTGCTCGAGTTCGCGGCACCGCTCATGCTGCTCGTCCGGTCCGACCGGGCGCGGGTGGCGCTGGTGGTCTTCCTGCTCGGCTTCCACCTGATGGTCTTCGGCGGGCTGCGGATCATCTTCCTGCCGCACTGCGTCGCGATCCTGTCGATCCTGCCGTGGGAGCGCTTCCCCGACCTGGTCGCCGAGGTGCGCCGGCGGGGCGGGCGGCGACGGGTACCGGCCGCGGCCGCCCCTGCCCCACCGGGCTGAGCCTCAGACCAGCGCGCCGATCCGGGCGGCCACCTCGGCCTCGTGCTGCTGGTAGGAGGCGGCGACCGCGGTGAGCAGCCCGCCCATCCCGGTGAGCGCGTCGCTGACCGACTGCGCGGAGACCCGCCACTGCTCGTAGAGGGCGCTGAACTGCACGGCCGCCTGGCTGTCGGTCCACCCGTCGAGCACCGAGCCGGTGACGCTGCTCGACAGGGTGGCCTGCCGGGCCGCCGTCTCGGCCGCCTCGGCCTGGCACTGCCCGGCCATCGACTGCAGCGTGGCGATGTCGACCTTCACGAGGTCCTCCCGTCCGTCCCGGGCACCTCCCGGGATCGGCTGCGGACGCTAGGGCCGGGCCCGGACGACGGTCTCCGCACCGTCCACAGGCAGGGGGCGCGTCCACAGCCCCCGGGCGCCGGCCGCGCGACCGGCAGCGGCCGGCGACGGTCGGCGGGTGCCCGCTGCCCCGCCTCCCGACGTCCCGCCGCGCTGCTGGACCGTGGTCGGTCCCGAGGGCGCCGTGGACGTCGAGGTCCGCGCCGCCGACGGCGATCCGCTCGGCGCCGTGCTGCCGGCCCTCACCGCCGCCCTCGGCGTCCCGCCGGCGCCCGTGTGGTCGGGCAGCACCGCGCTGTCCGCGGACCTGCCGCTGACCTCTCCCCTCCTCGCGCACGGCGCGGTCCTCGGCGTCGGCCGCCCCGCGCCCCGCACCGGCCGGCCGGCGTCGAGCCCGCTGGAGCTGCACGTGGTCGGCGGTCCCGCGGCCGGGACCACGGCCGGGCTGGCCAGCGGGCGGCACGTGCTGGGCCGCGGCGCCGGCGCCACGCTGTCCCTCCCCGACCCCGGTGTCTCGCGCCGGCACGCCCGGCTCGACGTCGGCGCCGGCGGGACCACGGTCGCCGACCTCGGCTCGACCAACGGCACCCGGCTCGACGGCGAGGAGGTGACCGGCGACCCGGTGGCCTGGCCGCCGGGCGCCGTGCTGCGCCTGGGCGCCAGCGCCCTGGCGGTCGCGGGCCCCCGGGACGTCCCGGCGGGGCTGCGCCCGGGACCGGGCGGGCGGTGGCTCGTGCACCCGGGCGCCGCGCCGCCGGTCGAGCGATCCGAGGTGGAGCTCGCCGTGCCGGCCGCTCCCGACGAGCCGGCCCGCCGCCGCCTGGCCTGGATCGCGGTGCTCCTGCCGGCGGTCGCCGGGGTGTCCCTCGCCTGGCTGCTGTCCACCCCGACGTTCCTGTTCTTCGCGCTGCTCTCACCGCTGGTCGCGGTCGGCACCTGGGCGTCGGACCGGTGGGCGGGGCGCCGCTCCGGCCGTCGCGCGGCGGCCGTCCACGCCGAGCAGCTCCGCGCCGCCCGTGCCCGGCTGGCCGAGGCGGTGCGCGCCGACGTCCGGGCGGCCCACCGCGCCTGCCCCGACCTCGCCGCGCTGGCCACCGCGGCGCGCCGGCGCACCGCGGTGCTGTGGTCGCGCGGTCCCGGCGACGACGACGCGCTGGTGGTGCGCCTGGGTACGGGGTGGGGGCCGACGCGCGTCATCCGGGTCGAGGACGGCCGGCCGCAGGTCGAGACCGCCGCCGACCTGCCGGTCACCGTCGACCTGCGCCGCGCTGGGCACCTGGGCGTCACGGGCCCGCGGGCGCCGGCGCTGGGCGTGGTGGCCGGGGTGCTCGCCCAGGTGGGCACCCTGCTCCCACCCGGCGGCGTCGACGTCGCGGTCCTGACGACGGCCGCACGTGCCGCCGACTGGAGCTGGGCGCGGTGGCTACCGCACCTGGTCCCCGAGGCGGTCCACGTGCGCCCGGCCGGAGGAGGGGCCCACGAGGACGAGGCGGCACTGCTGCGCCGGCTCGGGGACGTGGCCGGCAGGCAGGAGGCGGCCCGCCGTCCCGGCGCGCCGCCTGTCCCCGGTCGGCTGCTGCTGGTGGTCGACCGGCCGGCCGGCGCGGACCTGCGGGACGTCCTGTGCCGATGCCGCGACTCCGGTGCCGTGCTGCTGTCCCTCGGCTCGCGGGCGGACGACCTGCCGGTGCCCGGCGGAGTCCTGCTGCAGGTCGGCGGGGAGACCGGGGACACCGGCCTGCTCGACCGCGGCGACGGCACGCCGCGGACCGAGCTCGTCGTCGACCGGCTGCCGCGGCCGGTCGCCGCCCGGTGGACCCGCGACCTCGCCGCCCTGTCCCCGGGGCGCACCGCCTCGGCCCTGTCCCGGGCGGTCCGCCTGCTGGAGCTGACCTCCGGCGGGCCGGCCGGGGACACCGAGGGGCCGGCGGTGGCCTGGACGCGGGCGCGGACGTCGCTCACCGTCCCCCTGGGGCTGAGCGGGAACGGGGTGGTCACGGTCGACCTGTGCCGCGACGGGCCGCACGCCCTGGTGGCCGGCACCACGGGCTCGGGCAAGTCGGAGCTGCTGCAGACCCTGGTCGCCGGGCTCGCGCTGGGACACCCGCCGGACCGCTGCTCGTTCCTGCTGGTCGACTACAAGGGCGGAGCCGCCTTCGCGGAGGCCGCGACGCTGCCGCACACCGTGGGCCTGGTCACCGACCTCGACGCCGCGGCCACCGGGCGTGCGCTGCGCTCGCTCACCGCGGAGCTGACCCGGCGGGAGGCGCTGCTGGCCGCGGCCGGCGTCGCCGACGTCGGCGCGCTGCCCGACGAGGTGGACCTCGCGCGGCTGGTCATCGTCGTCGACGAGTTCGCAGGCCTGGCCGAGGAGCTGCCGGAGTTCGTCGGCGGACTGGTCGGGATCGCCCAGCGCGGCCGGTCGCTGGGCGTGCACCTGGTGCTGGCGACCCAGCGTCCCGGCGGGGTCGTCTCGCCCGAGATCCGGGCCAACTGCTCGCTGCGGCTGTGCCTGCGCACGATCGACGAGGCCGACTCGCGCGACGTGCTGGGCAGCCCGGAGGCGGCCCGGATCCCGGCCGACCGGCCCGGCGGCGGCCTGCTGCGCGTGGGCTCCGCCCCGCCGGTGCCCTTCCAGACCGCGCGGGTGGCGGTGGGCCCGTCGGCGCCGGCCGGGCCCACGGTCCGGCGCTGGACCTGGCCACCGTCCCCGCCGCCCGCGGACGACGCAGCCGTCGGGGGCCCGTCGGACCTGGCGCGCATCGCCGAGGCCACCGCCCGCGCGACCGACCGCGCGGGCGTGCGCGCGCCGCACCGTCCCTGGCAACCCGCGCTGCCGGGCCGGGTCACCGCCGCCGACCTGCCGGTCCCGTCCGGGAGCGCCCCGGCGCAGCTGCCCGTCGGCCTGGTCGACCGGCCCGACCGGCAGTCATGGGAGCCGCTCGTGCTCGACCTGTCCCGGGGCGGGGGCTGGCTGGCCGTCGGCGGCCCCGGGAGCGGCCGCACCACCCTGCTGCGGACGGTGCTGGCCGAGGCGGTCGACCGCCTGCCACCCGACCGGCTGCACGTCCACGTCCTCGACCACGCCGGGGGCGCGCTGGGCGCCGCGGCCGCGCGGCTGCCGCACACCGGCACCGTGGTCGGCGGCGCCGACGCCCTGCGCAGCGTCCGGCTGGTGGCCCGGCTGACCGAGGACGTCGCCGCCCGCCGCGCCGCGCCGCCCGGGGTCGGAGCAGAGGGCACCGGAGCACACCCCGCGGACCCCGCCGTGCTGCTGCTGGTCGACGGCGTGGAGTCGTTGATGACCCAGCTGGACGACGCCGTCCCCGGACAGGGCTCGGCGGAGTTCCTCCGGCTGGTGCGCGACGGTGCCTCGGCGGGCCTGACCTGCGTCATGACCGCCGACCGCGCCGTCCCCGGCAGCCGACTGGCCGCGGCCGCGGGCACCCGGCTGGTCCTGCCGCTGCCCGACCGCGCCGACTACGCCGTGGCCGGTGTGCCGGTCCGGTCGGTGCCCGGGTCCCGGCCGCCCGGGCGGGCGCTGCTCGGGGAGGACGCGCTCGAGTGCCAGGTGGCACTGCCCCGGCCGCTGCCGGCGCCACACGCGGACGAGCCGGGCCCGTCGAGCGCACTGCGCATCCCGGAGCTGCCGGCCGATCCCGAGCTGCCGGTCAGCGCATCGGCCGGGACCACACCCTCGGCAGTGCCGCTCGGGCCGGGCGGCGACGAGGGGCGGCTGCTGCGCGTCGACCTGCGCCGCGGCGGTGGGCTGGTGGTCGTCGGTCCCCCAGGCAGCGGACGGACGGCCACGCTGCGGGCGCTGACCACGACGCTGACCGGTGCGGGCGTCCGGGCTGCGTGGCTGGTGCGGGGCCCCCGCGCGGCCGGCCCGGACTCCTCCGGCGCGGTGCCGATCCCCGCCGACGACGTCGCCGGCTGGCGGGCCTGGCTGGCGGACCTCACCGGGCGTCCGGGCGTCCTGGTGCTCGACGACGCGGCCACGCTCGCGGACGCGCCGGTCCTGGCGCTGACGTCGGCGGCGGACCTGGCCGGGCACGACGTCGTGGTCCTCGCCGCCGGCACCCCCGGAGAGCTCGCCGGGGCCTTCCGCGGACCCGTCGCCGACCTCCGCCGCGGCCGCAGCGGCCTGCTGCTCTGCCCGGGCCCCGGGGACGCCGACCTGCTCGGCATCCGGCTGCCCCGCACACCGGTGCCGGTGCGTCCCGGCTCCGGCTGGCTGGTCACCGCGGGCGCGGCCCGTCGGGTGCAGGTCGCCCGGCACCCCCGCCGGCCGTGACGGCGTCCTCAGAGCAGGTCGAGGACCGCGCCGATCTCCTGCGTCGCGTACCAGGCGAGTTCGTGCCCCTCGGCCTGGTCGACCACGAACTGGGCCTCGTCGCTGCCCAGGTCGGCCTCCAGCACGACCGCCACCGCCGCCTGCACGTCGGTCTCGGCGGCGGCGCCGTCGACGTGCGCGCTGGCCACGTCGGCGAGCGGCACGTCGGCGGTCACCCGGACCGCGCCGGGGTCGGTGTCGACGTCGTCGGCCGGCGTGACGGCGGCGTCGGGGACGTCGGCGGCCAGGACCACGCGGCGGCGGGCGGCCGTGGGGTCGACGTCGAGCAGCCGCAGGCTGGCCCGGGCGGCGGCGAGCAGGGCCGCGTACTCGAGCTCCTCGACGTCGGCCGCGGCGTCGCTGAGCGCGTAGTGGTCCCGCAGCCCCGGGGTCACGGCGAAGGCCGTGTGCGGTCCGCCGACCCGGCCCTCGTCGACCAGTCGCCGCAGGACGCTGGTCGTCGCCGGCAGGTAGATCCGCACCCGGCCGCTCCTCTCCTGTCGGGGATGGCGACGGTATCCCGCGCCCGCGGGCGCACCGCGCCGAGCCGGTCAGCGCACCGACTCGGTCAGCGCCGCGACCTCCTGCTCGACCAGGTCGGCGAGCACGTCGACGTCGCCGGCGCCGTCGAGGTCGGCGTTGAGCCCGACGTAGACCCGCCCGTCGTAGCTGGTCATCCCCACCGCCAGCGCCTGACCGCCGAGGAGCGGCACCACCGGGAAGACCTCGAGCATCCGGCTGCCCGCGGCGTAGAGCGGCAGCTGCGGTCCCGGGACGTTGGTCACGACCAGGTTGAACACCCGCCGCGACAGCCCGCGGGCCGCGCGGGCACCGAGCGCGTGCAGCGTGGGCGGGGCGAACCCGGTGAGGGCGACGAGGGCGTCGGCCCGCACCGACCGTCCCGAGTCGGTGACCCCGCGCATGGCGTAGCCCAGTTGCGCCAGGCGCACCCAGGGGTTGGGCTCGCCGACGGGCAGGTCGACGAGGTGGGCCGACACGCCGCCGCCCGCGGCGCCGCCCTCCTCGTCCTGCAGGGAGACGGGCACGAGCGCGCGCACGGCGGTCGAGGCGAGCACCGGCTCCCCGCGCGAGAGCAGCCAGTCGCGCAGGGCGCCGGTGAGGATGGTGAGCAGGACGTCGTTCACCGTTCCGCCGTGCGCCTTGCGGATCGCCTTGAGGTCCTCGAGGTCGGCGCGCGCGACCGCCACCCGCCGCTGGGTGCCCAGCGTCCGGGCGAGCGGCCCGTGCGTTGCCGGGACGACGGCCGACCCGGCGGCGCGGACCAGCCCGCCGGCCACGCTGCGGACGCGGGCCGCCGTCGCCCGCAGGTCGCCCATCGCCGACCATGCGTTCTCGAGCGCCGTGGTGGGCCGCTGGACGTACTCGGCGAGCGCGTCCCGGACCAGCTCGACGCGGCCGGGGACGCGGCGGGGCACCCAGTCGTCGACAGCGGGCAGTGCCGCGTCCGGGGTCGTGTCGAGCAGCACCTGGGCGATGTCCACCGCGCCGAGCCCGTCGACGAGCGCGGGGTGGGTCTTGGTCACCACGGCGACCCGCCCCTCGGCCAGGCCCTCGACGAGGTAGACCTCCCACAGCGGGCGGGCGTGGTCCAGCGGGCGCGAGGTCACCCGGGACACCAGGTCGAGCAGCTGCGCCCGGGTGCCCGGCCTCGGCACCGCCGACCGCCGCACGTGGTAGGCGACGTCGAAGTCCGGGTCGTCGGCCCAGACCGGGTTGGCCAGGTGCCCGGGCACCGGGACGACCCGCTGCCGGTACCTGGGCACCAGCGGCAGCCGCGCCTCGACCAGGTCGGCGAGGGCGTCGAGCCCGCCCTCGACCGGTTCGAGGACGAGCACGCCTGCGACGTGCAGGGGGGCGCCGGGCTCCTCGAGGTAGAGGTACGACGCATCCAGGGTGCTCAGCCGCTCGGCCATCGTCCTCCTCCGGCTCGGGGGTCCACGCTACGGCGACGAGGGCGTCCTCCCCAGCCGGACCGGCACGGACCGCCCTCCCGGGGGAGCCGCGGCGGGCCGGCGGCTCAGCCGGCGCGCCGGCGCAGACCCCGGCGTCCCCGTGCCGGCTCGGGCACCCGCGCGAGGTCGGCGGCCAGCGTGCGCAGTCCGGCCCGCAGCGGGGACCCGGGTGCCACCTCGGCCAGGGTCCGCCCGGAGGCGAGCGCCGCGTCGGTTGCGGCCCGGTCGGTCGGCAGGAACCTCCGCACGCCGCGGCCGGCGAAGCGCTCGAGCGCGTCGCCGATCTCCTCGCGGGGGTCGCCGGGCACAGGACCGCGGCGCAGCTGGTTGACCACCACGACCGGTTCGACGTCCGGCAGCAGGTCGCGGAGCTGGCCCAGCGCCCGGATGGTGCGCTGCAGGGCGACCGGGTCGGCGCCGCTCACGCAGAGGACGTCGTCGGCGGACTCCAGCACGGTGACGGTGGCCCCGTTGCGCCGCGGCGCCGCGGTGTCGAAGGACAGCTCCTCGTCCTCCTCGAGGTTGAACGCGCAGTCGACGACGGTCAGGTCGGCCGTCCGGCGGGCCTCGTCGAGCACCGCCGCGACCGCGTGGGGACGCAGCTCGGGCCACCGGTCGGCCCGGGCCAGCCCGGTGAGCACCGACAGCTGCGGACGGACCGACCAGGCCAGCCGGCGCAGGGCGGCCTCGTCCAGCGTCCCCGCGGCGGCCTGGCGCGCGGCACCGGCCAGCCCGGGCGACTCGTCGAGCAGTCCGAGGACCTGCGCGACGACCCCGCCGTACACGTCGGCGTCGACCAGCAGCGTCGGCACACCCAGGCGCGCCGCCTCGTCGGCGAGACCGACCGCGACCGTCGTCCGGCCCGGCGCCCCGGTCGGGCCCCACACCGCCACGACCCGGCCCCGGGAGGGACGCCGCGGCGCGAGCTCGGGGGCGGTCCGGCCGGGAGCGGGCAGCGCCGTGCGGGGGTCGGCCACGTCGTGTCCGGTCGCCACCGGGCCGGTCACGGCCTCGCGCAGCGCGCGGACGACGTCCTCCGGCGGCGCGTCCGCGGGCAGCACGGTGGCCACCCCCAGCGCCCGCAGCCGCTCGGCGGCACGGCCGTCGGCGGGGTCGGCCAGCCCGACGACGGCGACCCCGGCCGTGCCGAGACGGGCGACTGCGTCGACGTCGAGGCGGTGCAGGTCCGCCGACAGCAGCGCGGCCTGGGCGGTGCCGGTGGCGGCCGTGGCGAGCAGGTCGGAGGCGTCGACGCACCGCCGGACCACGGTCACCCCGTGGTCGGCCCGGTCCAGAGCGCCGACCAGCGCGGCCTCCCACGCGGCGCCGGTGACCGCGGTGACGACCTGCAGCGCCATCAGGGCGCCGACCCGGCGGGTGCGGCCGGCGGAGCGGCGGCGGGGGGCACGGGAGCCGTCGCCTGGTCCAGGGACGGCGCGACCGGCAGCGGGGCGGGCGGCGGTGACGAGGCCGGCACGGAGGAGACCGGCGCCGAGGAGGCGGGCGGCGTGGCGGACGGCGAGGAGGCGGGCGGGGTACTCGACGGGGTGCTCGGTGGGGCCGAGGCCGAGGGACGGGCCGGGCGCGCGGTGCCCTCCGGTGCCCCCGTCGACGCCGCGGCGTCGTCCACCGAGCCGTGCACGACCACCACGAGCGGCCGGCCGCCGATCGACCCGAGCACGGCGGCGGCCTCCGCGGCAGGGACGCCGATGACCACCTGGACGGTCGTCGCCGCCGTCGACAGCACGCCCTCCGCGCGGCCGCTGACGGCCTGCACCGGCGCGGCCGCGACCACGAGCGTCACGCCCTCGCCGGTCGCGGTACCGGCGGGGTCGGTCACGCCGTAGACGTCGACGACCTGCCCGCGCGCGAGTCCGGGCGGTACGTAGCCGGCCTGCACCGGCAGGGCGACCTGAACCAGGTCCTGCGGCTCCTCGAGGGCGCTGCGCGGCAGGAGCTCCCCGGCGCGCACCGCGCGGGCGAGGGTGCGCCCGGCGGGGTCGGTGCCGGTGGACAGGTAGGCCCCCGCGGCGTCGCCCAGCCGCACCTCGACCGCGACGAGGTCGGTGGCCGCCAACTCGGTGCCCGCGGCCAGGTCGCCGGCCACCGACCACACGGGCACGGTGGCATCGGCGGCGCTCACGACGCGGGCGCCGAGCAGCACCGAGCCGAGCACCAGCAGCACCCCGAGGACCAGCCGCAGGTCCAGCCAGCGCGGCGGGCGCACCCGCCGCGGCACCGGCCCGGCCGCCGCCTCCCCCGCCACCGGCGCCGTGCGCGTGGCAGCGCTCACCGGACCCTCCTCCTCTGCTGTCCGGGACGCCCCGGCCGCCCACCGCGCGGTGGGCACGGACCTGACCGGCGATCAGCGCGGTCGGACGCAGATGATGCGGTACGGGAGCGGTTGCGTGCACGGACTGTCCACACGTTCGGGTGTGGACGAGATGCCCGCGGGTGAGCGCGTTCCTGACAGACTGGCGGGCGACCGGACGGAGAGCCATGCCCACACCGCGCTTCCTGACCCTCGACGACGTCGCCGAGATCCTCAACGTCTCGTGGTCGCAGGCCTACGCGCTCGTACGCCGCCGTGAGCTGATCGCCATCCAGATCGGCGGCCGCGGCCAGTGGCGGGTGGAGACCGACGAGCTCGAGCGGTTCATCCAGCAGAAGTACGCCGAGGCCCGCGCCGGCGCCGTCCCGACCGCCGACGAGCTCGCCCCGGAGGCCCCCGCGGCACCGGCGGACACGGGGACCGGCACGCCGGCCGACACCCCGGCCACGGCCGCGCCCGCCCGCGGACGTCGCTCGCGCGGCTGACCTCAGGGGGCGCCGGGGGCCAGCGTCCGCACCACCGCCACCGCGCCCAGCACCGCCGCCCGCACCGACCGCACGGCGCCCGACCGCCGGAACTCGTCGGGTGCGTGCTCGGCCAGCTCGACGAAGTCGGCCCCCACCCGGTCGACCGTCCCGGTCAGCACCCCGCCGTCGTCGAGGACGACGGCCACCGCGCTGCGGTCGCGCGCCAGTCCGCGCAGCGCCCGGCGCAGGTCCAGCGCCGCCCGCACCGGGGAGACCGGCCCGGCCGCCGCGGTCGAGCGCACCAGCCCGGACACCGCGACGACGGCCGGCAGGGCCACCAGCACCTCACGGCCGGCGTCGTCGGTGAGCAGCGCCCAGTCCGGGCCCACCTCACCGAGCCGGCCGGCGACCTCGCCGGCGCCCCGGCAGCGCAGGGACACCCGCTCGCCCACCGCACCACCCAGCCGCTCCGCCAGCCGGACCGCGGCCGTCTCCGCCCGTGACCGGGAGGGCAGCTCGGCCCGCTCCTCGGCCGCGGAGGCCTCGTCGAACTCCGCCTGCAGGTCGGCGAACAGCTGCTGCCAGCGCATGCCCGGAGCCTAGATCCACAACGACTCTTGCGTTTGTACGCGTTTGGTTGCTTTAGTGCTGCGAACCGCGTGGAGGAGGGCACATGTCAGGGAGTCGACTCGTCGCCACGACGGCGGCGATGGCCGGGGTGGCGGCCGTCCTGCGGCTGCTCACGCCCGACCTCGCCGCGCTGACCGCGGTCGGGGTCGACCCGCAGCGGGTTGCCGACACCGCCGGCCCCGAGACCCTGCTGCTCGCCGCGGTCGCCGCCGCCGCGTGGCTGGTCTGGGCGTGGGGCGCCCTCGGCCTGGTCCTCACCGCGCTGTCGGCGCTGCCGGGCCTGGCCGGTGCGGTCGCCGGGGCCGTGCTCCGCCGCCTGCTGCCCGCCTCGGCCCGGCGCGCGGCCGCCCTGGCCCTCGGCGTCGGCCTGGTCGCAGCGCCCGCGCTCACCGGCTGCACGACGACGGTGTCCGCTCCACCGGTCGCCCCGGCGGCCGCCGTGCAGGCCGCGACCCTGCCGGACTGGCCACCGGCCTCGTCAGCACCCGCCGCCGCGTCGGGGCCGGCGCCGGCGCCCGCCGTCCCCGACTGGCCGGCGCCGGCGCCCGGCGACCACGTCGTGCTCCGCGGCGAGTGCCTGTGGTCGATCGCCGAGGCCGATCTCCGCGCCCGCACCGGCCGGGAGCCGACCGACGCCGAGGTGGCCGGCGCCGTCCACGGCTGGTGGCGGGCCAACGCCGCCGTGATCGGCGACGACCCCGACCTCCTGCTGCCCGGACAGGTCCTGCGCCCCCCGACCTGACCACGGCACCGCCTCCCACGGCCGCTCCCCCGGCCCGAGCCGACCGCCACCGACCCGACCCCGGGAGCCCCCGTGACCGCCCCTCCGCAGACCACCGCGCCGCAGACCCCGCCCGGCACCGGCCGCCCGCCCCGCCTCACCATCGTCCCCGCGCTGCACCCGCCGCTGCAGGGGCCGGCCGTCGCGCTGGTCGACCCCAGCACCCCGCCGCCCCGTCCGCCGCACCGGCCCGGCCCGCGCCCGGTCCCCGACGGCGGCCGGCGGCCGGACCTGTTCGGCCCCGCCTGGTCGGTCCGGGCGGACCTGCCCGACCCGCGCGCGGCGGGCCGGCTGCTGTTCACCACGGTGCTGGAGGCGCTGGCCGGCCGACGGCCGCTGTCGCAGGTCCAGCGGCTCACCGCGCCCGGGGTGCACGGCGCGCTGGCCACCGGACGGCGTCCGGCGTGGTGCACCGGCGGCACCGCGCCGCTGCTGCTGGGGCCGGTGCACGTCTGCGAGCCGGTCGACGGCGTGGCCGAGGTCAGCGCGGTGGCGCGCCGGTCGGGCCGGGCGCACGCGGTCGCCGCGCGGCTCGAGGGCGTCGACGGGCGCTGGCGGTGCACCGCCCTGTCGATCGGATGACGGACGACGGCGCCCCGCCGACCACGCGGGTCGACGGGGCGCCGTGAGGTGCGGGCGTCAGCGGGCGGCTGCTCCGTGGCAGACCTTGTACTTCTTGCCCGAGCCGCACGGGCAGGGCGCGTTGCGGGCGGGCTCCTTGGTGCCGGTGACCGTCGCGGTCTTGGCCGCCTTCGCCGGGCCGCTCTCCTTGGGGGAGGCGTCGAGCGAGGGTGCCGAGTAGCTCAGGTTCTCCTGCCGCCGCGGCTCGTCGAGACCCTTGACCGCCAGCTGCGGGCCGGTGCCCGACGGCGACGGCGACTCGTCGGCCGGAGCGGCCGGCGTCGTCGGCGCCGCGTGCCGGCCGCCGGTGCGTGCGCCCGGCCGGCCCGCCGGGGCACCGGTCGAGCGGCGGGCGGCGGGCTTGGCCGCCGGCTTGGACACCGACACCGGAGCGGCCGGGGCCGGCGCGGCGCCGTCCCCGTCGGCCGGAGCCGGAGTCTCGGTCGGAGCCGGGGCCTCGGCCGGAGCCGGGGCTGCAGCGGCCTGCGCGGCGGCGGCCTCCCGGGCGGCGGCCTCCTGCGCGGCTCGCTGCCGGGCGAGCACGCGGGCGGTGCCCTCCTGCGCGGCGGCCAGCGCCCGGGCCTCGGCCTCGGCCTGCTGGGCCCGCGCCTCGGCCTCCTGCTGCTCCTTGGTCTTGACCTCGAGGTTGAACAGGAAGCCGACCGACTCCTCCTTGATGCCGTCGAGCATCGCGGAGAACATGTCGTAGCCCTCGCGCTGGTACTCCACGACCGGGTCGCGGTTGGCCATCGCGCGCAGGTGGATGCCGGCCCGCAGGTAGTCCATCTCGTAGAGGTGCTCGCGCCACTTGCGGTCGAGCACGCTCAGCAGCACCCGCCGCTCGAGCTCCCGCATGACCTCCGAGCCCAGCGCCGCCTCGCGCTCCTCGTAGGCGCGGTGGACGTCGTCGAGCAGCTCGCTCTTGAGCGTCTCGGCCGTCAGCGCGGACTGCTCGCCGTCGGCGACCCGGTCGAGCAGCTCCGCCAGCTGCAGGCCCACCGGGTAGAGCGACCGCAGGCCGGTCCACAGCTGCTCGAGGTCCCAGTCCTCGGCGTAGCCGGTCTCGGTCGCGCCGTCGACGTAGGCGCCGACGACGTCGTCGAGCATGTGCTGGACCTGCTCGTGCAGGTCCTCGCCGTCGAGGACCTTGCGGCGCTCGTCGTAGATGACGGTGCGCTGCCGGTTGAGGACCTCGTCGTACTTGAGGACGTCCTTGCGGACCTCGAAGTTCTGCTGCTCGACCTGCGTCTGCGCCGAGCGGATGGCCCGGGTGACCATCTTCGACTCGATCGGCTGGTCGTCGGGGACCCGCAGCGTGGTCATCATCGACTCGAGCATCGGGCCGTTGAAGCGGCGCATCAGGTCGTCGCCGAGGGAGAGGTAGAACCGCGACTCCCCCGGGTCGCCCTGCCGGCCCGAGCGGCCGCGCAGCTGGTTGTCGATGCGGCGGCTCTCGTGCCGCTCGGTGCCCAGCACGTAGAGGCCGCCGGCCTCGGTGACCTCCTCGTGCTCGGCCTTCACCTGGTCCTTGGCGGCGGTCAGCGCCTCGTCCCAGGCGGCCTCGTACTCGTCGGGGGTCTCCGACGGCGAGAGCCCGCGGGCCCGCAGCGCCTCGTCGGCGATGAACTCGGGGTTGCCGCCGAGCTGGATGTCGGTGCCGCGGCCGGCCATGTTGGTGGCCACGGTGACCGCGCCGAGCCGGCCGGCCTGGGCGACGATCGCCGCCTCCCGCGCGTGGTTCTTCGCGTTGAGGACCTCGTGCGGGATGCCGCGGCGCAGCAGCAGCTTCGACAGGATCTCGGACTTCTCGACGCTGGCGGTACCCACGAGCACCGGCTGCCCGGCCTCGTGGCGCTCGGCGATGTCGTCGATGACCGCGTCGAACTTGGCCGACTCGGTCTTGTAGATGACGTCGGAGCGGTCCTCGCGGACCATCGGCCGGTTGGTCGGGATCGGGACGACGCCGAGCTTGTAGGTCTGGGAGAGCTCGGCCGCCTCGGTCTGGGCCGTGCCGGTCATCCCGGAGAGCTTCTCGTAGAGGCGGAAGTAGTTCTGCAGGGTGATCGTGGCGAGCGTCTGGTTCTCGTCCTTGATCTGCACCTTCTCCTTGGCCTCGATGGCCTGGTGCATGCCCTCGTTGTAGCGCCGGCCGGCCAGCACGCGGCCGGTGAACTCGTCGACGATGAGCACCTCGCCGTTGCTGACGATGTACTGCTGGTCGCGGTGGAAGAGCTCCTTGGCCTTCAGCGCGTTGTTCAGGTAGCCGATGAGCGGGGTGTTGACCGCCTCGTAGAGGTTGTCGATGCCGAGCTGGTCCTCGACGAACTCCACGCCCTCCTCGGTGACGGCGACCGTGCGCTTGGCCTCCTCCACCTCGTAGTGCACGTCGCGCTTCATCAGCGGGACGATCCGCGCGAACTCGACGTACCACTTGCCGGCCGACTCGGCGGGGCCGCTGATGATCAGCGGGGTACGGGCCTCGTCGATGAGGATCGAGTCGACCTCGTCGACGATCGCGTAGTGGTGGCCGCGCTGCACCAGGTCGGCCTTGGACCAGGCCATGTTGTCGCGCAGGTAGTCGAAGCCGAACTCGTTGTTCGTGCCGTAGGTGATGTCGCAGGCGTACTGCTCGCGGCGGTACGCCGGCTTCTCGCCGGACAGGATCGTGCCCACGCTCAGGCCGAGGAAGCGGTGTACCCGGCCCATCCACTCGGCGTCGCGCTTGGCCAGGTAGTCGTTGACCGTGACCACGTGCACGCCCTCGCCGGTGAGCGCGTTGAGGTAGGCCGGCAGCACGCCGGTCAGGGTCTTGCCCTCACCGGTGCGCATCTCGGCGATGTTGCCCAGGTGCAGCGCGGCGCCGCCCATGAGCTGCACCCGGAAGTGCCGCTGGCCCAGCGTCCGGGTGGCGGCCTCCCGGACGACGGCGAAGGCCTCCGGCAGCAGCTGGTCGAGGGTCTCGCCGTCGTCCAGACGCTGCTTGAACTCGTCGGTCTTGGCGCGCAGCTCGGCGTCGGTCAGGTCGGCCACGTCGTCGGCGAGCAGGTCGATCGCGTCGGCGATCCGCTCCAGTCGACGGACGAGCTTTCCCTCACCGGCACGGAGGATCCTCGAGAACACCACGGGTCCAGCGTAGGCGGCCCACCCGGCGTGCCGGGGACGCCGCACGTACCCTGCCGCGGCGACGGGGGTGGTCAGCGGACGACGAGCCGCCGTTCCCGCTGGTCGAGGACGACCTCGCGGGCTCCCTGCCGCAACCCGTCGAGCACCGCCCGCACCACCTCGTCACGGTCGTGCCCGGCGGGCAGCCGCGGCGGCGCCCCGGCCAGGGCCCGGTCGACCAGGCCGGTGTCGACGTGCGGGGGCCGGACGTCGAGGACCGCGATCGACCGGCCGCGCAGCTCGCGGCGCAGCACCGCGGCCCACGCCGACAGGGCCGCCTTGCTCGCCGAGTACTCCGCCATGCCCAGGGTCGGCGCGTCGGCCACGATCGCCGAGAGCAGGACCAGCGCCCCACCCTCGGCCAGGTGCGGCAGCGCGGCCCGCACCAGGCTCATCGGCGCCAGCGTGTTGACCGCGAACAACTCCTCGGCGACCGCGTCGTCGGCGTCGGCGGCGGGACCGAAGGCCACCACGCCCCACGCGACGACGACGGCGTCGAGGCCACCGAGGGCGTCGGCGGCGTGCCCGACGGCGGCCCGGACGGCGTCGACGTCGACGTCGACGTCGACCGCGTCCGCGGCGAGTGCGGGCGCCCCGCCGAGCTCCGCGGCCAGCGCCTGCAACCGCCCGTCGTCGCGGCCGGTCAGCGCCACCCGGGCACCGGCCCCCGCCAGGGCCCGCGCCAGCTCCCCGCCGAGCACGCCCGTCGCGCCGGCCACCAGCACCCGCGCCCCCGTCAGCTCCACGCGCGGGCCGGTGCCCGCCGCGACGGCGACCTAACCTCTCCCCGTGGCCCACGACCCGCACGATCTCGCGCCGGAACTGCTGGCCTTCCTGACCGAGCGGCACCTGGCCACGCTCACCACGCTGCGCGCCGACGGCAGCCCGCACGTCGTGCCGGTCGGCGTCACCTTCGACCCCGGCACCGCCACCGCGCGGGTGATCACCTCCGGCGGGTCGGCCAAGGCCCGGCACGTGCGCGCCGGACAGGCGCGGGTGGCCGTCTGCCAGGTCGACGGCCGCCGGTGGCTGACCCTCGAGGGCACGGCGGTGGTGCGCGACGACCCCGCGTCGGTGGCCGACGCCGAGGCGCGCTACGCCCGGCGCTACCGCGCACCCCGGGAGAACCCCGCGCGGGTGGTCCTCGAGATCTCGGTCGACCGCGTGCTGGGCAACGCCTGAGGATGGGCCGGTGGACCTGACCGGCGTCGACCTGACCACCGAGGTGGTGCGCACCGAGCGCCTCCTGCTGCGGCCGATGCGGGAGGACGACGTGGACCCGGTGTTCCGGGCCTGCCAGGACGCCGAGACCCGGCGCTGGCTGACCGCGCTGCCCTCCCCCTACACCCGCGACTCGGCCGCCGACTTCGTGCTGCGCACCGCGCCCGCCGGCCGGGCCGCCGGGACCGACCTCGGCTGCGCGATCGAGGCCGACGGCGCGTTCGTCGGGGCGTGCGGGATGCACCACCTGACCGGCGGCCGCCTGGGCCCGGAGATCGGCTACTGGATCGCCCCGTGGGCGCGCCGGCGGGGCTACGCGGCCGAGGCGGCCGCGGGGCTGGCCGTCTGGGCGCTGTCCCGCGGGGCGGCGCGGGTGCACCTGTTCACCGACGTGGCCAACGAGCCGTCGCAGGCCGTGGCGCGGCGGGCGGGGTTCGCGGAGGAGGGCGTCGTCCGGCGGTGCCTGGACTACGCCGACGGCACCCGCGGCGACGCCGTCCTGTTCGGCCGGGTGGCCGAGGGGTGAGGGCGGGGGCCCGGCGGACGCGCCGGGCCCCCGCCGGTGTCAGCGCGGGACGGCCGCCGGCTCGGTGGCGGCGGGCGTGGCGGCGGCGGACGGAGACGCGGCGGTGCCGGCCTGCCCGACGGGCGGGTCGACCAGCCGGATGAGGCCGTAGTCGAAGGCGTGCCGCCGGTAGACGACCGTCGGCCGGCCGGTGTCGGCGCAGTGGAACAGGAAGAAGTCGTGCCCCACGAGCTCCATCTCGAGCAGGGCCTGGTCGACGGTCATCGGGACGGCGGGGTGGTGCTTCTCGCGGACGATCCGTCCCGGCAGGTGCTCCTCGGCGTCGGTCTCGGGCGGTTCGGCGTCGACCTGTGATCCGGGGAGCTGTGCGAGGTCGGGGATGCCCACCGCCGGTGTCTGCAGCGGTGCGGCCTCGGGCGCGCTGGTGACGCGGACACTGGGCGGCGTCCGGCGGCCGTGGTGCACGCGCCGGCGGTCGTTGGCCCGGCGCAGCCGGTTGTCGAGCTTGGCGCAGCTCAGGTCGAGCGCGGCGTAGAAGTCCGGCGCACTGGCCTCGGCGCGGACCACCGGTCCCTTGCCACGGAGGGTGATCTCCACCCGCTGGCAGTTGGCGGACTGGCGAGGGTTCTTCTCGTGGAACAACTCGACGTCGATGCGGGACAGCTTGCCGTCGAACCTCTCGAGCTGGCCGACCTTGTCCTCCACGTGCTGCCGATAGTGCTCGGGCACCTCGACGTTGCGGCCACGGACCACGATCTCCATCAGACCTCCCGGTCATGGGGTGTGACCGATGCCACGCTAGTCCCTGTCCGAGGGGCCGGACAGTCGATCGAGACGACCGCCGGACGGGCTCCGGACGGCGTGCGGGGACCCCGCCGGTGCCGGAACGGGAACGGCTCCGGGGTCCGGACGCGGGGTCGCGGCGACCACGGCGGCGAGCACCGGCGCGGCGCCGTCCGGACGGGTCGCGGCCAGGGTCGCGGCCGCCTGGGTGAGGGTCGCACCGCTGGTCACGACGTCGTCGACGACCACCAGCAGCGACGCCGGCGGCACCGCGCCCGCCCGGGCGGTGAACGTCCCGGCCAGGTTGGCCCGCCGCTGGGCGACGTCCAGCCCGGCCGAGTCGCGCACCCGGCCGGTGCGCGCGAGCAACCGCGCCGGTCGCGCGTCGACGCCGGCCGCCCGCAGCTCCGCGACCGCGGCGACGGCGAGCTCGCGGACGTGGTCGCGGCCGCGTGCCCGCAGCGCCGCCCGGGTCGGCGGGACCGGCACGAGCAGCACCGGCCGGCCGGGGAGCAGCGCGGCGTGCACCCCGACGGCCAGCGCCAGCGCGGCGCCGAGCGGGCCGGCCAGCTCCGCCCGGCCACGCTCCTTGAAGGCGACCACCGCCGGGCGCACCGGCCCGGCGTAGGCGCCGGCGGCCACCGTCGGCGGCATGCCCCACGGCACCCGCCGCGGCGCGGCCTCCCGCGGCCGGGTCAGCAGACCCGCGCAGCGCCCGCAGAACACCGGCCCGGGGACGCCGCAGCCGGCACAGGTGCGCGGCAGCACGAGGTCGGCGAGGGCCGCCGCGAGGGCACGCACCGCCGCATCCTGCGGCGTCCGGGGAGCCCGCGGGCCGTCCCCGCCCGACCTGTGGACGCGGCCTAGACCGGGTAGAACGGCTCGGTGCCCGGCACCGGCTGCTGACCGCGGACGAGGGTCACCCAGGTGCCGCCCGACAGCTCCCACATCGAGCCGCCGGCGCTCACCAGCGGCCGCTGCCCGGGAGCGGCGGCCAGGGCGGTGGGCTGGCTGGGCAGGCCTGCGGTGGGCTCCTCGTCCAGGCCCCACCCGTCGACGCCGACGACGTAGGGCACCACGCCGTCCTCCCCGCCGTCGGCGGCGAGCACCAACAGGCTGCCGGAGGTCCGCCAGGCGACGTCGGTGACCGCGTTGAGCGAGGGGGCGATCTCGCGCAGGTCGCGCAGCGCGACCGGCCCGTCCTCGGAGCGCACGACGGTGCCGACGAGCAGCGCCGAGCCGTCCCCCCGGCTGACGACGACGGCGGCGCGCACCCCGTCGGGCGAGAGCTCCAGCGCCGTCGCCCGGCCCTGCCCGGACAACGTCGGGGCGTTGACCGGCTGCGGCGAGCCGCCCGCGGGCACCCGCACCACGGTGGTCTCGTCGCGGATCACCCAGAACTCCGGGCGGGTCGCGGCCACCGTCGGCGCCGACAGCCGGCTCGCCGGCAGCACCGGCGCGAGGTCCTGGCCGTACCGCCCGGCCAGCAGGGTCGCCGTCGCTCCGTCCACCGAGACGCCGACCATGTCGGTCAGCGCGCTGGTCCGCGGGTCGGCCCACACCGCGGCCGCGGACAGGGCGTACTGGCCCGTGCCGGCCGGCCCGGCCACCGGCTGGCCGTCGACTGTCATCAGCCGGCCGGCGTCGAGGTAGTGGCCGACGGCGTCGGCGGGGACGGACTCGGGGCTGAAGGCGGCCCAGTCGTCGGTGCGCTGGACGGCCGGGAGACCGTCGAGGGGCAGCGGGTCGCCACCGGCGGTGATCTCGACCGAGCTGATCCCGTCGAGCTGGTCGAGGGTCCAGACCAGCTGGGCGCACAGCTGGGACACCTGCGCCGGTGCCACGTCGCCGAGCCCGGCGAGGTCGACGGTGGCGGTGGCCCCGCTGACGGTCACCGCCCGGGTGAGGGTGACGCCGGTGAGGGGGTTGTCGACGCCGGCGGCCAGCGTCGGCGACGGACCGTCGATCAGCCGCTGGACCAGGGTGGTCGGCTGCGCCTCGCCGCCGAGCAGGTAGCGCGGGTCGGGCACCATCCGCTGCCCCGTCCGGTCGACGAAGTAGGCGGCGAGGTCGTCGTAGAGCCGCTCGAAGTCGGGCACGAGCATGACCAGCCCGTCGGGCGGGTTGCTGATCCGCCACTGGCCGCCGACCTCGGCGAGGGTGAACTCGTGGGTGAACACCTCGCCCGCGGCGGCCGCGGTGAACACCCCGCGGGGGTCGATGGCGCCGACGAGGTCGCCGGTCATGACGACGGTGCCGGCGTCGGTGGTGACGGTGGCGTAGTCGGCGCCGACCAGGGTGATGCCCGACTCGTCGGACCAGGCGGCCGCGGCGTCGGGGGTCAGGTGGTCGCGGGCGACCGGGTGCCGCTGCAGGTTGCTGGCCGCGGCGTCGACGAACCCGCGGACGATCTCCTCCCGGGGCGCGTCCGGGGCCGGGCCGAGCGGCTCGATGCCCACCTCGCCGGCCGGCCGGGCCGGTGCCTCGGTGATCTGCACCGGCGCCGAGGCGCTGGGCACGGTCGAGCAGGCGGTGAGCAGCCCGAGCACGAGGGCGGCCACGGCGGCCGGGCGCCGCCTCACCGGGGCACCGCGGGTCGGCGCACGATCGTCGGCCGCAGCGGCAGCGGCGAGCTGGTCAGGTCCGCGCCGGCGCTGAGCGGGACGGTGAGCCGGAACTGGGCGCCGAGCCCGGGCTGGCCCCACACCTGCAGCCAGCCGCCGTGCAGCCGGGCGTCCTCCAGGCTGATCGACAGGCCCAGGCCGCTGCCGCCGACGGTGCGCACGCGGGAGGGGTCGGCCCGCCAGAACCGGTCGAACACGTGCTGGGCGTCCGCCGAGGACAGGCCCACGCCGTGGTCGCGGACGGTCACCGCGGCCGCCGTCCGGTTGGCCGCCAGCGTCACCTCGACCGGCCGGCCGGTGCCGTGCTCGATGGCGTTGCCCACGAGGTTGCGCAGCACCCGCTCGACGCGGCGGGCGTCGACCTCGGCGATCACCGGGTCCGGCGGGCAGGTCACCTGCAGGTCGCAGCCGTGCCGCTCCGCGAGCGCCGACATGCCGTCGGTCACCCGCCCGACGAGCACGCCGAGGTCGGTGGGCGCCCAGTCCAGGACGGCGGCGCCGGCGTCGTAGCGGCTGATCTCCAGGAGGTCCGACAGCAGCCGCTCGAACCGGTCGAGCTCCTCGTGCAGCAGCTCCGCCGAGCGGGCCACGTGCGGCGGGAAGTCGCCGCGCGACTCGTGCAGGACCTCGGCGGCCATCTGCACCGTCGTCAGCGGGGTGCGCAGCTCGTGGCTGACGTCGGAGGTGAACCGCTGCTGCAGCTGGGAGAGCGCCTCGAGCTGGGTGATCTGGCGCTGCAGGCTGTCGGCCATGGCGTTGAAGCTGGTGGCCAGCCGGGCCAGGTCGTCCTCGCCGCGGACGGTCATCCGTTCCTCGAGCTGCCCCTCGGCCAGCCGCTGGGCGATGCCGGCGGCGCGGCGCACCGGGTCGACCACCAGCCGGGTGACCAGCACGCCGATGCCGGCGACGAACAGGGTGAGCGCGATGCCGCTGATCGCCACGGTGCTGCGGATCAGCGAGAGCGTCTCCTCCTCCTGGTCGAGGGGGAAGGCGTAGTAGAGCTCGATCTGCCCCGCCGACGAGGCGCCGCCGGGGACCGGCGACCCCACCAGCAGCGTCGGCCGGGGCTCGCCGGAGTCGTTGGGGACCGGCCAGTACTGGTAGGACTGCCCGCCGCCGCGGACGTCGGCGCGCAGCCCGTCGGGCAGCGCCGGGTAGACGCCCTGCCGGCTGACCGCCGGCGGCCGCTCGGTGTCGCCGGTCCGGTACACCATGACGACGTCGAAGTCGCCGGCCGACCCGCCCCGGGTGAGCAGCTGCTGCACCGTGCGGTCCAGCGCGGTGCGCACGCTGGCCGCGTCGCCGGCGGCGATGCCGACCACCTCGGTCTGTGCGTAGAAGACGCCCGACTGCACCTGGTCGACCGCGGCCTGCTGCTTGACGGTGAGCAGCTGCGTGCGGATCTGGCTGAACAGCACCAGGCTGACGATGACGACGACCGTGCCGGCCACCACCATCGTGATCGCGCCGATGCGGACGTGCAGCGACGACCGCCAGGCCGACAGCGCGGCGGCCAGCAGCGCACGCCCCGCGCGGCGGGCCCGGCCGGCCCGCCGGCGCACCCCGCGGCGCAGCGTGGGCAGGTCGCGGGGCAGCCGCCGCGCCGGCGCGGCCGGCGGGGCGGGCACCGCGGCGTCGCCCTCGGGGGGAGCGGCCCGCTCGGTCGTGCTCACGGCCGCATCACGGCGGGCCGGCCTTGTAGCCCACCCCGCGCACCGTCAGCACGATCTCGGGCTTCTCGGGGTCGCGCTCGATCTTCGCGCGCAGCCGCTGCACGTGGACGTTGACCAGCCGGGTGTCGGCGGCGTGCCGGTAGCCCCACACCTGCTCGAGCAGCAGCTCGCGGGTGAACACCTGGCGCGGCTTGCGGGCCAGGGCCACCAGCAGGTCGAACTCCAGCGGGGTGAGCGCGATCGGCTGGCCGTCCCGGGTCACCTGGTGCGCGGGGACGTCGATCTGCACGTCCCCGATGGCCAGCGTCTCGGCCTGCCCGGTCTCGCCGCGGCGCAGCTGGGCGCGCACGCGGGCGACGAGCTCCACCGGCTTGAACGGCTTGGTGACGTAGTCGTCCGCGCCGGCCTCGAGGCCCTGGACGACGTCGATGGTGTCGCCCTTGGCGGTGAGCATGACGATCGGGACGGTGGACTGGGCCCGGATGTCCTGGGCGATCTGCAGGCCGTTGCGGCCGGGCAGCATCAGGTCGAGCAGGACGATGTCGGGCCGGGTCTGCTGGAACACCGACAGCGCACGGTTGCCGTCGGAGACGAAGGCGGGGTCGTAGCCCTCGCGCCGCAGCACGATGCCGAGCATCTCGGCGAGAGCGGCGTCGTCGTCGACGACCAGGACGCGGCCGCGACTGGGCCCGGTGTTCGCTGCGGTCGGAGGCACGCGACCATTCTGCGACGTCACGGCCGGATCACGGTGGCGCCGGACCGACACGACCGGTCCGGCGCCACCATCCGCCCCGGGTGTCACCGGGGTCTGGCCGGGATCAGGTGACCTGATCATCGAGCGTCCTCCCTCACGTCCCACCGTGCGGGAGGACGCCCCACGGTGAGGGAGGACGCCCGACGGGCCCGCGTCGAGCAGGGGCGCAGGGTCCGCTCAGTAGCGGTAGTGGTCGCTCTTGTAGGGCCCCTCGACCGGGACGCCGATGTAGTCGGCCTGCACCTTGGTGAGCTCGGTGAGCTTCACGCCGAGGGCGTCGAGGTGCAGCCGCGCCACGTGCTCGTCGAGCTTCTTGGGCAGCACGGTGACCGAGGGCTCCCTGCCCTCGTAGGCCGCGCGGTTGCCCCACAGCTCGATCTGGGCGAGCACCTGGTTGGAGAACGAGGCGCTCATGACGAAGCTGGGGTGCCCGGTGGCGTTGCCCAGGTTCAGCAACCGGCCCTCAGAGAGCACGATGACGGTGTGGCCGTCGGGGAACCGCCACTCGTCGACCTGCGGCTTGATCGTGGTCCGCTCGATGCCCGGCGTGCGGGCCAGGCCGGCGATGTCGATCTCGTTGTCGAAGTGGCCGATGTTGCCGATGATCGCCTGGTGCTTGGTCCGCCCGAGCTGCTCGGCGGTGATGATGTCGCGGTTGCCGGTGGCGGTGATGACGATGTCGGCCCTGCCGATGACCTCGTCGAGCGTGGTCACCTCGAAGCCGTGCATCGCCGCCTGCAGGGCGTTGATCGGGTCGATCTCGGTGACGATCACGCGGGCGCCCTGGCCGCGCAGGGACTCCGCGCAGCCCTTGCCGACGTCGCCGTAGCCGCAGACCACGGCCACCTTGCCGCCGATCATCACGTCGGTGGCCCGGTTGAGGCCGTCGATGAGGGAGTGCCGGCAGCCGTAGAGGTTGTCGAACTTGCTCTTGGTGACCGAGTCGTTGACGTTGATCGCCGGGAACAGCAGCCGGCCCTCGCGGGCCAGCTCGTAGAGGCGCATGACGCCGGTGGTGGTCTCCTCGGTGACGCCGCGGATGCCCTGGCCGATGCGGGTCCAGTACTGCCCGTCCTGCGCCAGCGTGCCGCGCAGCGCCTCGAGGATGACGCCGTACTCCTCGGAGTCGGCCTCGGTGGTGTCCGGGACGGCGCCGTCGGTCTCGAACCGGGTGCCCAGGTGCACCAGCAGGGTGGCGTCGCCGCCGTCGTCGAGCAGCATGTTCGGGCCGACGACGTCGCCGCCCCCGTTCCGGAACTCGAACAGGCGCTGGGTGCACCACCAGTACTCCTCCAGCGTCTCGCCCTTCCAGGCGAACACGGGCACGCCCGCGGGCTGCTCGGCGGTGCCCTCCCCGACCACGATCGCGGCGGCGGCGTGGTCCTGGGTGGAGAAGATGTTGCAGGAGACCCAGCGCACGTCGGCGCCGAGCGCGACCAGGGTCTCGATGAGGACGGCGGTCTGCACGGTCATGTGCAGCGAGCCGGCGATCCGGGCGCCGGCCAGCGGCTGCGCGTCGCCGTACTCGGCGCGCAGCGCCATGAGACCGGGCATCTCGTGCTCGGCGAGCTGGATCTCCTTGCGGCCGAAGGGGGCCAGGGAGAGGTCGGCGACCTTGAAGTCGGTCTCGCCGTCGGGGGTGGTCAGGGCGCGGGTGCCGGTGGTGGCGGTCATGTCGCTCCAGGGTCGACGCCCCCGCCGCGGCGGGGACTCGGGGTCGCTGAGGTGAGCGAGCATGCCGAGGCTTCGGCGGGGCTCGTGCCGTCGACCAGCATAACGCCGGCCTTGGAGCGGCTCAGGACTCGCAGCCGACGCCGTCGCCGTCGCCGTCCAGGTCGGGGTTCCAGCCGGGGTCGCCCGCGCGGATCGGCGCGGCACCCGCGGCGCGGACGGCCGCGCAGTCGGGGTACGGCCCGGGGTCGGGGGCCGGCGGGGTCTGCTGGGCCGGCAGCGGGGTGCTGCCGGGCAGCGGCTCGTCGGGGCAGCCCCGGAGCACGGTGGCCACCGCGTCGCGTTCGGCGGCGGTCATCCACAGCCCGTAGGCACGCTTGACCGCGACCTGGCGGGCGACGTACGCACAGCGGTAGCCGCGGGCCGGCGGCAGCCACGTGGCCGCGTCGGAGTCACCCTTGGCCCGGTTGAGCGGCCCGTCGACGGCGAGCAGGTTGAGCGGGTCGTTGGCGAACTCTGTGCGGCGGGCGTCGTCCCACTGCTGCGCGCCCTTCTGCCAGGCGTCCGACAGCGCGACGACGTGGTCGATCTGCACCGCCTCGCTGGTGCCCTCGCCGCGGCGGAACTCGATGGTGGCGCCGGAGTAGGGGTCCTGGAGTGTCCCGGAGACGACGACGCAGTCGCTGCCCGGTCGGAACACCTCGCCGGTGAGGTCGCGGGCGAGCACGTCGTTGCGGGTGTCGCAGCCGTTGCGGTCGGTGTCGGCCCAGGCGTCACCGAACTCGTCGCGGTCATAGCCGGTGCGTGGCGCCCGGCCGCGGAGCTCGATCTGCTCGAGCTCGGCCAGGGCGGTGCCGGCGGACGGGACGGGCGCCGCGGGTGCCTCGACGGCGTCGCAGCCGGACGCGAGCACGGTTGCGACGCCGAGCGCCAGGACCGCCCGCCAGGAGGACCGGGTGAGCACGACCGACGCTACGTCCGCCACCCCGGCGGTCCCGGCGGCGACACGCCCCCGTGGGTTCCTCCCGGTTCAGCGCAGGTTCGTCGTCGCCCGGTAGAGCACCGCCGGGCCGCGCGCGGTGACCGGGGCACCGGCGGGCACGAACGCCGACTGCCCGCGCTCGAGGGCCACCTCGCCGTCGGCCCCGGTCAGGACCGCACGGCCCTCGGTGCACAGCAGGACCTGGGGACCGCGGGTGCTCAGCGACCCGGTGAGGTCGTCGAGCTGGCAGCGGGTGAGGTCGAAGTCGTCGACCGGAACGGGGTAGCGCAGGCCTCCGGGCCCGAGCACCGGGTGCAGGACCGGGACCTTGCCGTCGGAGAAGTCCAGGACCTCGATGAGCGCGGCCAGGTCGACGTGCTTGTCGGTCAGCCCGCCACGCAGCACGTTGTCGGAGCTGGCCATGACCTCGACGCCGGCTCCGGAGAGGTAGGCGTGGAGGTTCCCGGCGGGCAGGAAGACCGCCTCCCCGGGGGCCAGCTTGAGGTGGTTGCACATCAGCGAGATCACCACACCGGGGTCGCCCGGGTAGGTCTCGGCCAGGGTCGCGGCCCAGCGGTAGGTGTTGATGAACTCGGGGTCGTGGGCGGCGACGTACTCCCCCGCCTTCTCGGCCACGACCTCGACCAGGTGCGAGCGCCGCATCCCCGACAGCGCCAGCAGCTGCGGGATGGCGGCCTGGAGGCCGCCACGGGCGAGGGCGGCGATCGTCGGCTTGAGCTCGGGCAGCTGCAGCTTGGCCAGGCAGTGCAGCGACTCCTCGACCGGCCGGAAGCCGCAGAGCGCCTCGAAGGTGGTCAGCGCGAGCAGCAGCTCCGGCTTGTGCCACGGGTCCTTGAACGTCCGTGTCGGGTCGTCCTTCGGGACTCCCGCTGCCTCCTCGGCGGCGTAGCCGACGCGCGCCTGCGCCATGGTGGGGTGCGCCTGCAGTGACAGGGGGGCGTCGGCAGCCAGCACCTTCATCAAGAAGGGCAGGCGGGCACCGAAGCGCTCGTACACCTCCGCGCTGAGCATCTCGCCGGGCCGGTCCGCGATCGCCGCGTCCAGCGGGGCCCCGGTGGACAGGACGCTGGGCTCGTCCGGATGGCCGCCCATCCACAACTCGGCGTAGGGCCGGTCGGCCGGGACCGGCTCACCGAGCAGTCCGGGGATGACGGTCCGGGAGCCCCAGGGATAGTGCCGGACGGCGTTGGTCATCTGCCACATCGC
Organism: Geodermatophilus sp. SYSU D00696; assembly: GCF_054050235.1. NCBI lineage: Bacteria > Bacillati > Actinomycetota > Actinomycetes > Geodermatophilales > Geodermatophilaceae > Geodermatophilus > Geodermatophilus sp. SYSU D00696. The sequence continues at coordinate 124,634 of NZ_JBJGYY010000003.1, forward strand.
CCCGGAGGCTACCGGCGCGGCAGGAGGCGACCGGGCAGATTGTCATCCTGAGAGGCACCCGGGGCGCACGTGACGGACGGGTTCCCGGCGGCCGGGGCGGGCCTCCCCGGGTCAGTGCGTCGTCGTCCCGCTCGCGGCGGGGTCCTTGCGCCGGTGCAGGGTGAGGCTGAGGACGAGCACGATCAGCGCACCGACGACGAGTCCGATGACCGCGCTGGCCCCGGTGTTGACCAGCCACCCGACGACGCCGCCGACTGCCCCGGTGGCCTCGTGCGCCGCCTCCTCCCAGTGGTGGACGACGTCGTACACCGCGTGCAGCCCGAGCTCCTCGCTGCCGACGAGCAGGATGTGGCCGCCGACCCACAGCATCGCGACGGTCCCGATCACCGTCAGCGCGCTGAGCAGCTTCGGCATCCCCTTGACCAGGCCGCGGCCGAGCCCGGCCACGCCCTTCTTCCCCGACTGCGACAGCCGCAGCCCGGCGTCGTCCATCTTCACGATCAGCGCGACGACGCCGTAGACGACGACGGTGATGAGCAGCCCGACGACGGCGAGGATGACCGCCCGCGACCAGAACCCCTCGGCGGCCACCTCGTTGAGCGCGATGACCATGATCTCCGCCGACAGGATGAAGTCGGTGCGCACGGCGCCGCGGACGACGGTGTCCTCGTCGGGCATCGCCTCCTCCGCCGAGCCGTGGTCGTCGTGGCCGCCCTTGAGCCGGTGCCAGATCTTCTCGGCGCCCTCGTAGCAGAGGTAGGCACCGCCGATCATGAGGATCGGGGTGAGCAGCCAGGGCAGGAACTGGCTGAGCAGCAGGATCGCCGGGAGGATGATCAGCAGCTTGTTGCGCAGCGACCCGAGGGCGATGCGCCGGATGATCGGCACCTCCCGCTCGGCGGCGATCCCGCGCACGTACTGCGGCGTGACGGCGGTGTCGTCGACGACGACGCCGGCGGCCTTCACGCTGGCCCGCCCGGCCGCGGCCCCCACGTCGTCGATGGAGGCGGCGGCGGTGCGGGCGAGCAGCGCCACGTCGTCGAAGAGGGCTACGAGTCCACCGGCCACGGGAGGTCCTTCCAGTCGGTCAGCACTCGTGTGCTGTCACGGTCGTGGGGGTCCGTCCGGCCGCAGCGCCGGCGCACCCCCGGGTGCCGGTACCCACCGGAACGCGATCGAACGCCGCGGGACCGGGAACGCGCGGTTCACCGGCGCAGGGCCCGCTCCTGGTCCAGCGCCAGGGCGAGGTAGACGGCGCTGAAGTCGGCGACCGCGAGCTGCCGCGCCAGGCGGGGCAGCCGGCCGTGGCGGTCGGGCTCACCGTGCTCGGCCAGGCCGCTGACCGGGACGTTGCCGCTCGCGGCGGTGCGCAGGACCTCGGCCATCGCCTCCTGTGCCGACCGCGGCTCCCGCTCCCCGGCGCCGTCGTGGAGCGCGGCGTCGGTGTCGCGGACGGTGAGCAGCCGCAGCCGCCGGCCGGTGTCCTCGGCGCGGTCGCGGAAGAAGTCGTCGGGGTCACCGGCGGCCAGCGGACCCCCGAGGACGGCGCAGGCGGCCACCCGCTGGTCGGGCAGCCGGAACCCGGTGCTGGGCAGGCCCGCGAGCGTGGCGAGCTGGTCGGCGAAGCGCTCGGCGACGGTGCCGGCCAGCGGTCCCTCGGCGGCGATGACCGGGAAGGCGTCGAGCAGCTCGAGGGCGAGGGTCTTGGCCGGGTTGACGAAGGACTCCCGCGCCGGCCCGCACTCGACGGCGATCTCGTCGAGCGCGGCGGCGATCGCCTGGGGATCGGCCACCTCGTCCCGGACCAGCCCGAGCTCGCCGGCCAGCCGGAGCAGCGGCGTCAGCAGCGACCACAGCGTGGTGTGCCGGACCCGCGAGCGCGGCAGCGGCACGTAGGGCATCCGCGCCGTGGAGCAGGCCGCCCGCAGCGGGGCGTCCTCGGCGCCGATGCCGAGCAGGCTCACGCCCCGGCGGGCGGCCTCGTACGCCGGCGTCACCGCGTACCGGCCGGCGCCGGTGCGGGTGGCGACGACGGCGATGTCGGTGGGCCCGGTCCACACCGGCAGGTCGGGGCCCGGGACGACGTCGACGGTGACCGGGCTCGAGGGTCCCAGCAGGGCGCGCAGGACCGACGCGGCGACGGCGCCCTCGCGGCGGGCGACGATGACCAGCCCGCGCGGGCGCCCGCCGCCGGTCACCCGCTCCAGCTCCGCCTCGTCGACCAGCCGGGAGGTCTCACGGACCTGCGCGCCGGCGCCGGCGACGGCGGGCAGCAGGCCGCGCGGGTCGCGGGCGCGCAGCACGTCGAGGTCGTCGAGGACCTCCTCGGCCAGCTCCGGCGAGGTCACGGCGCCGCCGTCCCGCCGTCCCGGCGCCGTGCCTCGTCGAGCAGCAGCACCGGGATGCCGTCGCGCACCGGGTAGGCGCGCTCGCAGGTCACGCAGACCAGCTCGCCGGCCGCCTCGTCGACGGTGAGCGGGCTGTGGTGGGTGTCGGGGCAGGCGAGGATCCCCAGCAGCACCGGGTCCAGGCCGAGCGGGCCTCCAGCGGTCATGCGCGCACCATCTCCAGCACTCGGTCCCGCAGCTGTTCCATCCGCGCCCTGTCGGGCGCCTCGACGTTGAGCCGCAGCAGCGGCTCGGTGTTGCTCGCCCGCAGGTTGAACCAGGAGCCGTCGGGGAGGTCGATCGTCAGCCCGTCGAGCTCGTCGACGGTCGCGCCCTCCCCCTCGAACGCCTCCCGGACGGCGGCGGTGCGCCCGGCGGCGTCGCCGACGGTGGAGTTGATCTCGCCCGACGCGGCGTAGCGGCTGTAGGCGGCGGTGAGTTCGGACAGCGGCCGGCTCTGCTCGCCGAGCGCGGCGAGCACGTGCATGGCGGCGAGCATGCCGGTGTCGGCGCGCCAGAAGTCGCGGAAGTAGTAGTGCGCGGAGTGCTCGCCCCCGAACACGGCGTCGGTGCGGGCCATCTCGGCCTTGATGAACGAGTGCCCGACGCGGGTGCGCACCGGCTGCCCGCCGTGCTCGCGGACGATCTCGGGCACCGCGCGCGAGGTGATCAGGTTGTGGATGACCGTCGTGCCGCGGCCCTTGGCCAGCTCCCGGACGGCGACCAGCGCGGTGACCGCCGAGGGGCTCACCGGCTCGCCGCGCTCGTCGACGACGAACACCCGGTCGGCGTCGCCGTCGAAGGCCAGGCCGATGTCGGCGCCCTCCCGGCGGACGGCCTCCTGCAGGTCGACCAGGTTGGCGGGGTCCAGCGGGTTGGCCTCGTGGTTGGGGAAGGTGCCGTCGAGCTCGAAGTACAGCGGCACGACGTCGAGCGGCAGCCCGTCGAGGACCACCGGGACGGTGTGCCCGCCCATGCCGTTGCCGGCGTCGACGACGACCCGCAGCGGCCGGATGGTCGAGAGGTCGACCAGCGAGCGCAGGTGCGCGGCGTACTCGTGCAGCACGTCGCGGGAGGTGACCTCGCCGGCCCGGTCGGGGGTGCGCTCGTAGTCGTCGCGCTCGGCCCACTCGCGGATGGTGACCAGCCCCGACTCCTGCCCGATCGGGGCGGCCCCGGCCCGGCAGAGCTTGATGCCGTTGTACTGCGCGGGGTTGTGGCTGGCGGTGAACATCGCGCCCGGGACGTCGAGGGACCCGGCGGCGAAGTACAGCAGGTCGGTGGAGCCCAGGCCCGCCTCGACGACGTCGACGCCGCGGGAGAGGACACCGGCGGCGAAGGCCCGGGACAGCGGCACCGACGAGGGGCGCATGTCGTGGGCGGTGACGACGGTGGTCGCGCCGCTCTCGCGCACCACGAACTCCGCGAACGCGGCGCCGATGCGCCGCGCGACGTCCTCGTCCCACTCGTCGGGGACCACGCCCCGGACGTCGTACGCCTTGATGATCGACGACAGACCCGCCACTGCCCACCCTCGCCTGGACTGGCCGGGCGCTGGTCCCCCGGTCCGGCCGACCTTATCGACGCGGGCGGGGACGGGCTCCCCGGAGGTCCGGCTAGTCCAGGTCGGGCAGGACCCGCAGGTGGCCGCGGCGGGTGCCGCGGCCGTCGTCGGCCGGGGCGCGCGGGGGCTCGGGCCGGGCCGCCTCCCGGACGGCGTCGGCCAGCGCGAGCAGGTCGTCGCCGGTCGGGCCGGAGTCCTCGACGTCGATCTCGTGCCGGACGACCTCCCAGCCCCGCGGCACGGTCAGCCGCTCGGCGTGGAACTCGCAGAGGTCGTAGCTGTGCGGTTCCGAGAACGTGGCCAACGGGCCCACGACGGCGGTCGACTCCGCGTAGACGTAGGTCAGCGTCGCCGCCGCCGGTTGCGCGCAGCCGCTGCGCGAGCAGCGACGAGACTGCCTCACCACCGGTTCCTCACGCGAGGCACAGTAGCCGCGCGCGGGGGTCGCGGCGAGCAGGCGCACCGCCCGCTGCACCTCCTCTCCCATCCAACCCGACGTCCCCGTGCGCCCCGGCAGGGGGCGGCTCGCGGGCGGGGTCGGCGGGTCGCCGCGGACCCCGCGTCGCCCGCGGGCGCTGCCCGCGTCCTCCGGTCGGCCGTACGCTCGCCCCGCCATGAGCCGACCCGCGAAGCGTCCCTCCTCCGGTCCTGCCCGCTCCCGTCGCGACCGGCACGGCCGGGGCCTGCGGGGACGCCTGGTGCCCGAGGAGGTGCCGCTGTCGCGCAGCCGCGCCGAGCAGTTCGACGACCTCGTCCTGGACGCGGTCGAGGACATCGAGCGGCGCTGGGAGCGCGAGCTGGCCGGTGTCGAGTTCGCCGTCGAGGACGTGCCCTGGGTCGACCACACCAGCCCCGACGAGGTGGTCCTCGACCCCGACGTCCTGGACGACGCGACGGTGCCGCTGGCGCGCGTGCTGCCCGCCCACCGCGAGGACGGCCGCGACGTGCCCGCGCGGATCGTCGTCTACCGGCGCCCGCTGGAGATCCGGGCGCACGACCGCGACGACCTCGCCGACCTCGTCCGCGACGTCGTTGTCGACCAGGTGGCGGTGCTGCTCGGCCGCGACCCGGAGGAGATCGACCCCACAGGCTGACGGAAGGACCTCCTCGCCCCCACGCCTCGCCCCGCTCGCCGCGGGCCCCCCGCGAGGGGGCCGTTCCATCACCTCTCGACCGGGCTGCCGAGCTCCTCGGCCATGCGGCGCGCCTCGTCGAGGCGGGCGCGGGCGAAGGCGACGTCCAGCCCGTCGCCGCGGTCGGCCCGGGTCAGCCGGGCCACCAGCTGCTCCAAGGCCACGGCGTGCCAGAGCAGGCCGACGTCGGGCTCCTCCCAGCCGGCGGTGCGCGAGAGCACGACCTCGCCGACCTGTGCCCGGTCCTGCGCGTCGGGCGTGGTGGCCCACAGGGTCAGCAGGTCGCGGTGGCGCGGCGCGGCGCGCACGCCGGACCACTCGAGGACGACCAGCCGCTCCTCGCCCTCGGGGGCGTCGCCGTCGAGGACGAGGTTGGCGGCGCGGTAGTCGCCGTGGCCGACCTCCGACAGCGGCAGCTGTGCGGCGGCGGCCCGGACCGCGCGCAGTTCGCCCAGGCGCAGCCCGCCACGCAGCAGCCGGCCGGTGTCGCCCACGGAGGCCCGCGCCCGGCGCAGCGCGGGACCCGACGGCGGCGACCAGGGCTGCCCCGGCGGTACCGGCAGCGGCGCGATCCGCACCGCGGTCTCGACCGCGGCCGCCGTCCACCGCGGCCCGCCGGAGGGGCCGGGGTGGACCCGGCGCGACAGCAGCCAGCGGCCGTCGTCGGCGGCGGCGAGCACCTCGGGGACGCCGACCTGCCGCTCCTCGGCCCAGCGCCGTCCGCGCAGTTCCGCGCGCAGCCGGCGTCGGCCGCTCTCGGTGACGGCGAGGTCGAGGACCCGGTCGGCCAGCACGCCCTGCACCACGCCGAGGCGGGCGCTGAGGTCGGCGACGGCCAGGACGGGCTGGGCGACGCCGAGCTCGGCGAGCAGCGAGGTCACGCGGTCGCGGATCCCGGACGACGTCGTCCCGCTCTCGGCCACCGGGGGATCGTGCCAGGGCTCGCGGCGTGCCGCACGCAGATGGCCGGGCCGGTGCCCTGCGATGCTGCAGGGGATGGACTCCCCCGCGCCGCTCGCCGCCTGGGTGGTGCTCGGCGGGGCGCTGCCGGCCCTCACCGCCGTGGCGGTGCTGCTGGTCCGCACCCGGCCGCGGGGCGCCGCCCCGCCGGACCCCTCACCTCCCGCCGAGGCGGCGGCCGTCACCCGACGGTGGGCGCACGACGACCTCCCCGGGTTCCTCGAGGCGCCGCCGGGGACGCCGCCCCGTCCCGCTCCCGCGCGGCCGGAGCCGCCTTCGGCCGCGCCGGCCGGCGAGGGTGCCGCCGTCCGCACGGTCGCCGCGCTCACCGCGGCGGCGCTGGCACTGGTCGCCGTCCTGGCCGCGCTCGCCCTGGGCTCCGGCCGCGGCGAGGCGCCCGCGGCTGCTCCTCCCCCGCCGGCCGCTCCCCCGTCCCCGCCGCCCGCCACGCCGACGACCCGCCCGCCCGACCTGCCCCCGGTGCCCGCCGACCCGTTGCCCGGGGAGCAGGGCGCCGGGTGGCTCGCCGCCCGGTCGGTCCCCCTCGGCGACGACGGGGTGAGCGCCCGGCTGGCCCTCGGCGGCCTGGTGCTCGAGCGGCGCGCGGTCGGGGTGACCGCCACCTACCCGGCGGTGAGCGTGACCGTCGGCGAGGACGGCACGGCGCTGGCGCACCTGCGGTTGCCCACCTGGAACTGCCTGGGCACCACCGCGCCGCGCGACCCGGAGGCGGCCGGCTGCACGTCCACCGGCGCCGAGTACGCCGACCTGCCCACCCCGGCGCTGGCCGTGACCCGCGACGGCGACGCCCTGCGGCTGGCCGGGCGGTTCCCCACCTACACGCGGCCGGCCGGGACACCCCCGGTCTACACCGGCCGGGTCTACGACCTCAGCGTCACGGTGGCCCCGGCCGCGCGGCTGCGCGACGGTGAGGCGCGCGCCCAGGGGACGCTGTTCCTCGGCACCGAGCGGGCGGAGTCACTCCGCGATCCCCTGCTCAGCCGGATCCGCGTCGCGGGCTGACCGGCAGCAGCCGCAGCGCGCGGTCGGCCACCGCGCGCACCACGCGGCCGCGGCCGCCCACCGAGACGCCGACCAGCGGGGCGCCGGTCTCCTCGCGCAGGCCCCCGGGTTCGGCGAGCCCCCACCAGGGCAGCCGGTCCGCGCCGGCCGGGCCGCCGCCCCCGGGGGAGTCGCCGTCGAGCAGGGTGAGCAGGCCCCCGCGCAGCCGGCCGCCGTCGGTCACCGTGGCGACCTCGAGGCGGCCGACGGCGGCGTGCAGGCGGGCCGCGGCGCGCACCAGGTCGCGGGCCCGGGGGTCGCGCTCGCCGGCGAGCAGCGCCGGCAGGGCGGCGTCGAGCGCGCGGGCGTCCCGGCTGCGCTCGACCCGGGCGCCGGTGGCGGCGGCGAGGGCGTCGAGGTCGTCGACCAGCCGCCGGCTGCGGGTGGTGGCCACGACCGCGTCGGGCCGCAGCCGGGCCAGCGCGCGCACGGTCGGGTCGCCCAGCGGCAGCCCAGCCAGTCGCAGCCGCCAGGGCCGGCGGAACGAGGTCAGCAGGCCGAGGACGCCGGCGGCCAGCAGCGCGGCGGCGTCGTCGTCCCGGGCGGGCAGCCGGGCGGCGGGCCGGCCGCCGGGGACGGGCAGGCCGTCGCCGAGCAGCGTGGCGGTGACCACCGGGCCGGCGGAGGCGAGGGCGAGCAGGGCCAGCGCGTCGGGCCGGGCCGACCGGTGGGGCCCGACCACCACCGCGGCGGGCAGCAGCCGCGGCCGCCGGTGGGCGGCCTGCACCGCCAGCACCGTGGTCAGCCAGGGCGCCGACGCGGTCAGCGGGGACCGGACGCTGCGCGCGAGCGGCACCGCGGCACGGACCTCGCGGGCCACCCGCGCCCGGCCCAGCACGACGCGGGTCTCCCGTCCCGCCGTGGGGCCGGGACCGGGGCGCACCCCTCCATCCGACCACGCGGCCTCCGGCACCCCCGGCCCGGGGACGCCGCAGCCCCCGACGGCGGTGCCGTCGGGGGCTGCGGGAGTGGACGGGGGATGTCGCACGGCGGTGTGTCGGACGGTCCCGTTCGGCCCCTGCCGGGGCCTGCGTTCAGATGGCGCGGCGGCGCAGGCGGCGGCGCTCCCGCTCGGAGAGCCCGCCCCAGATGCCGAACCGCTCGTCGTTGGCGAGCGCGTACTCGAGGCACTCGGCCTTGACCTCGCAGCCGGTGCAGATCTTCTTCGCCTCCCGGGTCGAGCCGCCCTTCTCGGGGAAGAACGCCTCCGGGTCGGTCTCGGCGCACAGCGCGCGCTCCTGCCAGGACGCGACGTCGTCGGTCAGGCCCATGCCGAGCATCCCCATCAGCCCCTGGTCGGCGGACCCGGCACCCCGGCCGGTCCGGTCCGCCCCGCTGACGTAGTCACTCAGCCACGAGACCTCTGCCATGACGATGCGTCCCCTCTCGCTGTCGTCCGGGGCGTCGGGCACCGGGTCCGTCCCCGGCGCTGCCCCGCCCCTCACACCGCCGGAATTACACGCGTGTCGTTGCCCGAGCGTCAACTGCGCCCGGTGTAAGCGCTCGACCACAGCCGTCACACCCGTCACGGATCGTTCGTCACTTCTCGTGCACATACCCGACACGCCCGTCGAACAGTGGACAACTGACCATGGGGCACGATGACTTTCGTGGAGATCGTCGTGCTCGCCGGTGGCGTCGGAGGAGCCCGTTTCCTCACCGGCCTGCGGGACGTCGCCCCGCCGGAGTCGATCACCGCGGTGGTCAACACCGGCGACGACGTCACCCTGCACGGCCTGCGCATCTGCCCCGACCTCGACACCGTCGTCTACACCCTCGGCGGCGGCATCGACCCGGAGCGGGGCTGGGGCCGGGCCGGGGAGTCCTGGACGGTCAAGGAGGAGCTGGCCGCCTACGGCGCCGAGCCGACCTGGTTCGGCCTGGGCGACCGCGACCTCGCCACCCACCTGGTCCGCACCCGCATGCTCGACGCCGGCTACCCGCTCTCCGACGTGACCGCCGCGCTGGCCGACCGCTGGCGGCCGGGCGTCCGGGTGCTGCCGATGAGCGACCAGCGCGTGGAGACCCACGTCGTCGTCGACGACCCCGGCACCGGGCGCCGCAGCGCGATCCACTTCCAGGAGTGGTGGGTGCGCCACCGCGCCGAGCCGCAGCCGCACGCCTTCGTGCAGGTCGGCGCCGAACAGGCCCGCCCGGCGCCGGGCGTGGTCGAGGCGCTGGCCCGCGCCGACGCCGTCGTCCTGGCCCCGTCCAACCCGGTCGTGTCCATCGGCACGGTCCTCGGCGTGCCCGGCCTGCGCGACGCGCTGCGCGCCGCCCCCGGCCGCGTCGTCGGCGTCTCCCCCGTCGTCGCCGGCGGGGTGGTCCGCGGGATGGCCGACCGCTGCCTGCCGGTGCTCGGCGTCGAGGTCAGCGCCGAGGGGGTGGGCCGCCACTACGGGGCGCGGTCCGACGGCGGTCTGCTCGACGCCTGGCTGGTGCACACCGGGGATCCCGCCGAGGTGCCCGGCGTCGACGTGCGTGCCGTGCCGCTGCTGATGAGCTCGCCGGAGGCCACCGCCGCGATGGCCCGGGCCGCGCTGGACGCCGCCGGGGTCCCGGTCCGTGGCTGAGCCGCCCGAGGACGGCCTGCGGGTCCTGCCGGTCCGCGGGCTGCCGGAGTTCACCGCCGGCGACGACCTGGCCGCGGCGGTCGCCGGCGCCGCGCCCTGGCTGGCCGACGGCGACGTCGTCGTCGTCACCTCCAAGGTCGTGTCCAAGGTGGAGGGCCGGGTGGTGCCGGTGCCGCCGGGCGCCGATCGGGAGGCGGTCCGGCAGCGGGCCATCGACGCCGAGACGGTGCGCGTGGTCGCCCGCCGCGGGCCGCTGCGGATCGTCGAGACCCGGCACGGCTGGGTGGTGGCCGCCGCCGGCATCGACGCCTCCAACGTGCCCGGCGACGCCCTCGTCCTGCTGCCCGAGGACGGCGACGCCTCCGCCCGCCGCCTCCGCGCCCGGCTGCGGGAGCTGCTGGGCGTCGACGTGGCGGTGGTGGTCAGCGACACCTTCGGCCGGACCTGGCGGGAGGGGCTGACCGACGTCGCGGTCGGGTCCGCCGGCATCGCGCCGCTGACCGACCACCGCGGCGCGGTCGACGCGCACGGCAACCGGCTGGAGACCACGCAGGTCGCCGTCGTCGACGAGCTGGCCTCGGCCGCCGACCTGGTCAAGGGCAAGCTCGACGGCGTGCCGGTCGCCGTCGTGCGCGGGTTGGCCTTCGCACCCGTCGCCGAGGACCCCGGCGCGCGGGCGCTGGTGCGGCTCGGGCCCGGCGACCTGTTCCCCTACGGCAGCCGCGACCTGGTGGCCGGCCGGCGGCCCGGGGCCGACCTGGTGCCCCGCGACGGCGACCGGGAGGCGGTGGCCGCGGCGTTCCGGGTGGCCAGCGCTGCGCTGCCGGAGTTCCCGGTGGTGCTGCGGCACGGCGGAGAGGGCGACGGCGTCGTCGACGTGCACCTGCCCGAGCGGGCCACCACCACCGCGGCGGTCAACCTCGGGGCGCTGCTCGGGGCGGTGGTGGTGCAGCTGCACGCCGAGGGCTGGGCGACCCGCTGGGAGCCGGTGGGCACGCCGGGCGGTTCCTCCCTCGTCGGGAGGTTGTGGCTCGGCTCCCCCCGGGTCTGAGCACGCCGCCGTCGGTAGCGTCCGCCGTCATGCGCGGCATCATCCTGGCCGGGGGCACCGGCAGCCGTCTCTTCCCGATCACGCAGGCGGTCAGCAAGCAGCTGATGCCGGTCTACGACAAGCCGATGGTGTACTACCCGCTCTCCACGCTGATGATGGCCGGCGTCCGCGAGGTGCTGGTGATCACCACCCCGGGCGACCAGGCCGCGTTCCGCGCGCTGCTGGGCGACGGCAGCCGGCTGGGCATGCGGCTGGAGTACGCCGTGCAGGAGCGGCCCGAGGGGCTGGCGCAGGCCTTCCTCATCGGTGCCGACTTCGTCGGGGACCAGCCGGTGGCCCTGGTGCTCGGCGACAACATCTTCTACGGCGCGGGCCTCGGCACGGCGCTGGGCCGGCTGCCCGCACCCGACGGCGGGCACGTGTTCGCCTACCACGTGGCCAACCCGGCCGACTACGGCGTCGTGGAGTTCGACCGGGCGGGCCGGGTGCTGTCCATCGAGGAGAAGCCGGCCCGGCCCAAGAGCTCCTACGCCGTCCCGGGGCTGTACTTCTACGAGGCCGGGGTGGTGGACGTGGCCCGCTCGATCCGGCCCAGCGCCCGCGGCGAGCTGGAGATCACCGCGGTCAACGAGCACTACCTGCACGAGGGCCGGCTCACCGTCACCGTGCTCGACCGCGGCGCGGCCTGGCTGGACACCGGGACCTTCACCTCGTTGCGTCAGGCGACGGAGTTCGTGTCGGTGGTCGAGGAGCGGCAGGGCCTCAAGGTGGGCTGCATCGAGGAGGTCGCCTGGCGGCAGGGCTGGCTCGACGACGACGGCCTGCGCCGGGCCGCGGAGCCGCTGGCGAAGAGCGGCTACGGCGCCTACCTGCTCGGCCTGCTGGAGGACGGCCACCGCTGAGCTCGCCCGCCCCGCCGCGCCCCCGCCGGGATCAGGTGACCTGATCGTGGCGCGTCCTCCCTCACGGCCCACCGCGAGGGAGGACGCGCTACGGCGAGGGAGGACGGCGCGGGCGTCAGATGCGGCGGTGGTTCGTCGGCGCGGTCCGCGGGCCGCGCCGGGGCGGCATGCTCCCGCCCAGGCGCAGCAGCCGGACCACCCGCTGCCGGTGCCCGCGCCAGGGCTCGAGCAGCACCATCATCCCGTCGTCGTCGGTCTTGCGGCGGGCCAGCGACCAGCCGACCAGGTTCTTGAGGTGGTAGTCGCCGTAGCTGACCGTGTCGGGGCAGCCGTGGGTGCGCTGCACGACCTCCGCCGCGGTCCACACGCCGATCCCGGGGACGGTCCGCAGCCGCCGCTGCAGCGCCGGGGAGTCGCAGTCCTCGCCGGGCTCGAGGGCGTGGGCGACCGAGGCGACGTGCAGGAGCGCGCGCCGGCGGGCGCCGTCGAGGCCGCAGCGGTGCCACTCCCAGTCGGTGACCTCCCGCAGTCGACGGGGCGAGGGCAGCACCCGCATGCCCGCGGGGGCCGGTCCGGGCGCGGGGTCGCCGGCCAGCCGCAGCAGCGCCCGCCAGACGCGGTGCGCCTCGACCACGGTGACCTTCTGCTCGAGGACCGCCGGCACCAGCGCGTCCCACGTGCGGCCGGTGCGGCCCAGCCGCAGGTCGGGCGTGCGTCGGGCGAGCTCGCGCACCAGCGGGTGGCAGTCGGGGTCGAAGCCCGCCGGGTCGTCGTCCGCGCCCAGCCAGCCGGGCACCGCCGTGCCGGCCCACTCGGCGCCCGGCCCCCACGCCAGCACCCGCACCTCGCCGGCCCGGTGGGTGATCCGCACGGTCGCCGGGCCGCACGGGGTGGTCGTCGTCCGCCAGACGGCGTCCCCCTCCCACTGCATCGCCGGGTCGCCGGCGCTGCGCTGGTGCGGGTACAGCACCCCCCGGAGGTCGACCGGCCAGTCCGGCCGCCAGCAGTCGGCGAAGTCGGCGTCGGCGCCCGTGCCGGCAGACGCCGGTTCGGGGCGGGGTGCGGGTACCGGCGGGGTCGCGGCCGGCAGGGAGGTGGTCACGCGGGTCTCCGGGGAAGAGGGAGAGCGGTCCTGCGCCTCAGCAGGCGGTCGCGGTCAGCGCGGGGCCATGCGCAGGGCGCCGTCCATGCGGATGGTCTCGCCGTTGAGGTAGCCGTGCTCGATGATGCCGAGGGCCAGCTGCGCGAAGTCGTCGGGACGGCCCAGCCGCTTGGGGAACGGGATTCCGTTGGCCAGCGCCGTGCGCGCCTCCTCGGGCAGCCCGCCGAGCAGCGGGGTGTCGACCAGGCCGGGCGCGATGGTGCACACCCGCACGCCGACGCTGGACAGGTCGCGGGCCGCGGGCAGGGTCATCCCGACGATCCCGCCCTTGGACGCGGCGTAGGCGACCTGGCCGATCTGCCCGTCGAAGGCCGCGATCGAGGCGGTGTTGACCACGACGCCGCGCTCGCCGTCCTCCTCCGGCTCGGTGGCGGCCATCGCCGCGGCAGCCAGCCGCAGCACGTTGAAGGTGCCGACCAGGTTCACCATCACGGTGCGCAGGAACGGGTCGAGGTCGTGGGCGACGTTGCCCTTGCCCACGGTGCGCTGCGCCCAACCGATGCCGGCGCAGTTCACCGCGATCCGCAGCGGCCGGTCCTTGCCGGTGGCGTCCTCGACCGCCGCGGCCACCTGGCCCTCGTCGGTGACGTCGGTGCGGACGAAGGTCGTGTGCCCGCCCAGCTCGGCGGCCAGCGCCTTCCCCCGCTCCTCGTTGAGGTCGACGATGGTGACCGCGGTCCCGCGCGCGGCGAGTGCGCGGGTGGTGGCCTCCCCGAGGCCCGAGGCCCCGCCGGACACGACAGCTGCGACGTCGAAGCTCTGCATGCCCGGCATCCCACCACGCCCTCGGTGACGGAGGGGAACGGCCCTCCTGCGGGGTCCCGCTCCGAGCGAGAGCGAGGCGTGGGGCCAGGGGGTCCTCCATCAGCTGTAGCGGGGGCCGAAGCGCTCCTCGACGGCGGCCAGCAGCTGCTTGACCCGCTCGGCGTCACCCACGGGGCAGACCATCGTGACGTCGGCGGTGGCCACGACGACGCTGTCGCGGACGCCGACCAGCGCCACCAGGTGCCCGGGGTCGTCGCTGAAGACGATGTTGCCGGCGCTGTCGAGGGTCACCGCCAGCCCGCCGACGGCGTCCTCCCCCACCTGCGGCAGCGTCTGTGCCAGTGCCGGCCAGGAGCCGACGTCGAGCCACTCGACGTCGAGGTCGGCGACCAGCACCCGGCCCGGCTCGGTGGCCGCGGGCTCGAGGACCGCGTAGTCGACGCTCGTCTTCGGCAGCGTCGGGAAGACCTCGGCGAGGACGGCGTCGCGGGCCGGCCCGGCCGGGGCGGCCACCACCCGCGCCAGGCCCTCCGCCGTCGCGGGCAGGTGGTCGGCGAGCGCGTCGAGCACGGTGCGCGCCCGCCAGACGAACATGCCCGAGTTCCACAGGTACTCCCCGGACGCGAGGTAGCCCTCCGCGGTGGCGCGGTCGGGCTTCTCCTTGAACGCCGCCGCCTCGGCGACCCCGGGCACCTCGGTGGCGGGGCCGCGGCGCACGTAGCCGAACCCGGTGGCCGGCGCGGTGGGCCGGATGCCGAGGGTGACCAGCGCCCGCGGACGGACGGCGAGGGCGTCGTAGGCGGTGCCCAGCGCGGCGGCGAACCGCTCGACCGGCCGGATGACGTGGTCGGCGCTGACCACGGCGAGCTCGGCGTCGGGGTCGGCCTCGGCCACCAGCGCGGCGGCCAGCCCGACGGCGTTGGCGGTGTCGCGGGCCACCGGCTCGAGCACCAGGCGGTCGGGCCGCAGCCGCGGCAGCGCCGCCCGCACCCCGTCGCCGTAGCGCGCGGCGGTGCACACCCAGATCCGCTCGGCCGGCAGCACGGTCTCCAGCCGGGCGAACGCCTCGGCCAGCAGGCTGTGCGCGCCCCCGTCGCGGTCCTGGACGACGTCGAGCAGCTGCTTGGGCCGGGCCGACCGGGACAGCGGCCACAGCCGTGTGCCCGACCCGCCGGCCATGATCACCGCGTGTCTCATGCACCTGCCTCTCGACTGCCGCGGCCGACATCGTCGGCCCGGCGCTGGAAACGCGCGCCCGCGGCCACCCGGCCACTGACGTAGGAGACGAGCATCCGGCCGCCGAGTCCGACCCGGAGCGCACCCCGGAGCGGCGCATTCCACCGGCCGGGGTACCGGCCGGCGAGATAGCGCAGCGCGCTGGTGTGGTGGACCCGCTGCATGCGGTGCGGCTCGCGCCGGGTGGCGTGCCCGCCCTCGTGCACCACGACGGCGCTGGGCGCGTACACGTGCAGGTACCCGGCACGACCGAGGCGCTCGCCGAGGTCGACGTCCTCGAAGTACATGAAGTAGCCGGGGTCGAAGCCGCCGACCGCCCGGAACGCCTCGAGGTCCACGAGGAAGCACGAGCCCGACAGCCACCCGGCGGTGCGCTCGCGCGGCGCTTCCCGCTCGCGGCGGTAGCGCGCCGTCCACGGGTTGCCCGGCCAGACCCAGCCGAGCAGCGCGTGCCCGGCGCCGGTCGACAGCCGGGGCAGGTCGCGGGCGGAGGGGTAGAGCTCACCCGCGGGCGTGCGGATCGCCGGGCCGACGGTGGCCGCCCGCGGCCAGCGGGCGGCGACGGCGAGCAGCTCGTCGACGGCGCCGGGCTCGAGGCGGACGTCGGGGTTGGCCACCAGCGCGTACCGACCGGGCGCCCCGGCCAGGCCCGCGTTGACCGCGGCGCCGTAGCCGACGTTGCCCCCGGTGCGCAGCAGCCGGACGTGCGGGTGCTCCGCCGTGACCCGCTCAGGGACGCCGTCGGTGGAGCCGTTGTCGGCCAGCACCACCTCGACCGGGCGAGTGGTGGCCCCGGCCAGTGAGGTGACGAACCCCTCCAGCGCCTCACCGGGCGAGTACGTCACCGCCACGACACGCAGGACGTCGTTCAGGACAGCTCCTCGACGTCGTGGCGGACCATCGTCGCCACCATCTCCTCGAAGTCGACGGTGGGCGCCCAGTCCAGGCGCTCGCGCAGCCGCGACGAGTCGCCGACCAGGACCTCGGCGTCCGCGGGCCGGACCAGGCCGGGATCGGACTCGACGAGCGGCGCCCAGTCGTCGATCCCCACCTCGGCGAAGGCGGCCGAGACCAGGTCCCGCAGGCTGTGTGCGCGCCCGGTCGCGACGACGTAGTCGTCGGCCTCCGCCGCCTGGACGGCCAGCAGCATGGCGACCGTGTAGTCCGGTGCCCAGCCCCAGTCCCGCCACACGTCGAGGTTGCCGAGCACGAGCCGGTCGGCCCGGCCGGCCGCGATGGCGGCGACCCCGCGGGTGATCTTGCGGGTGACGAAGCGCTCGGGACGCCGCGGGGACTCGTGGTTGAAAAGCACCAGCGAACTCGCGTGCACACCTCGGGCGCGGTAGATGCCGACCGCCTGGTGCGCCACGGCCTTGGCCGCGCCGTAGGGGTTGACCGGACGGACCGGCGAGTCCTCGGTCACCGGCGTCCCGGCGCCACCGGCGAAGACCTCCCCGCTCGAGGCCTGGACGAGCCGGACGAGCAGACCGTCCTCCTGCCGGCGGCGGAGGTGCTCGAGCAGGGCGAGGACCGCCCGGCCGTTGACGTCGAGGGTGCCCACCGGGTCCGACCAGCTCGCCGCCACGCTGGACACGCCGGCGAGGTTGAACACCCAGTCCGGGGCGACCTCGTCGACCAGCGCCGTCAGCGACGCCGGGTCGCGGAGGTCGGCCCGGTGCGCGCACAGGGCGTCGCCGAGCGCGGCCAGGTGCGGCGGCAGCGGTCCTCCGCCCTCACCCGTGACCGTGCCGTGCACCTGGTGCCCGGCGGCGACGAGCTGCTCGGCCAGGTAGCCCCCGTCCTGACCACTGACCCCGGTCACCAGCGCGACGGCCATCTCAGCCGGCCAGGGAGCGCTGCTCCGCGAGGTCGGACTCGACCATCATCTGGACCAGCTGCTCGAAGCCGACCTTCGGCTTCCAACCCAGCTTCTCCTCGGCCTTCGACGCATCCCCGATGAGGAGGTCCACCTCGGCGGGTCGGACGAAGGCGGGGTTGAGCTTGACGTAGGGCTCCCAGTCGTCGACCCCGACGGCGCGGAAGGCGACGTCGAGCAGCTCGCGGATGGAGTGCGTCTCGCCGGTGGCGACGACGTAGTCGTCGGGCTGGTCCTGCTGCAGCATCAGCCACATCGCCTCGACGTAGTCGCCGGCGAACCCCCAGTCCCGGCGCGCGTCCAGGTTGCCCAGCTGGAGGTCCTGCTGGAGGCCGAGGTGGATCCGGGCGACGGCCCGGGTGACCTTGCGGGTGACGAACTCGGGCCCGCGGCGCGGGGACTCGTGGTTGAACAGGATCCCCGATGAGGCGTGCATCCCGTAGGACTCGCGGTAGTTGATCGTCATGTAGTGGCCGAAGACCTTGGCCACGCCGTAGGGCGAGCGCGGCCAGAGCAGGGTGGTCTCGCGCTGGGGGACCTCCTGGACCTTGCCGAACATCTCCGAGCTGGACGCCTGGTAGAAGCGGATCCGGCCCGGGTCGTCGCCGCAGGAGAGCCGGACGGCCTCGAGCATGTTGAGCACGCCCTTGCCGGTGACGTCCGAGGTGAGGTGGGCGTTCTCCCACGAGTAGGCGACGAACGAGATCGCCCCCAGGTTGTAGACCTCGTCGGGCTGGGCGGCCTGGACGGCGCGCAGCAGGCTGGACAGGTCGGTGAGGTCCCCGAAGAGCAGCTCGAGCCCCGGGATCTGCCGGGCGATCTCCACCTTGGGGTTGTTCTGCCCGCGGACGAGGCCGTAGACCTCGTAGCCCTTGCCGAGCAAGAGCTCCGCCAGGTAGAGACCGTCCTGACCGGTCACCCCGGTGATCAACGCGCGCTTCATGAACTGCTCCTTGAGACGGTGGTTGCCCGCCGATGCTCGCACGGCCCCGTGGGGGCGGTGCCGGGGCGGCGCACCTGCAGGGGTCCCTGGTGACCCTGTGGCCCACGGGGCAGACGAGCGGACCGGACGGGTCCGGCACACCTCGGGCAGCGGGGCTCGAGCGGGCCGCGACGGTATCGTCGGGTCCCGTGACCTCAGCGAGACCTGACCTCGTGGTCGTCGGCTCCGGCTTCTTCGGTCTGACCGTCGCCGAGCGGGTGGCCAGCCAGCTGGACAAGCGCGTGCTCGTCCTCGACCGACGCGACCACGTCGGGGGCAACGCCTACTCCGAGCCCGAGCCCGAGACCGGCATCGAGATCCACCGGTACGGCGCCCACCTGTTCCACACGTCCAACGAGCGGGTCTGGCAGTACGTCAACCAGTTCACCGACTTCACGAAGTACCAGCACAAGGTCTACTCGATCTACCAGGGCAAGACCTACTCCCTGCCGATCAACCTGGCCACGATCTGCCAGTACTTCGACAAGAGCTTCTCCCCCTCCGAGGCCCGGGAGCTCGTCGCGGAGCAGGCCGGTGAGATCGACACCGCCGAGGCGCAGAACCTCGAGGAGAAGGCGATCTCCCTGATCGGCCGTCCCCTCTACGAGGCCTTCATCCGCGGCTACACCAAGAAGCAGTGGCAGACCGACCCCACCGAGCTGCCCGCCGCGGTCATCGCCCGCCTGCCGGTGCGCTACACGTTCGACAACCGGTACTTCAACGACACCTACGAGGGCCTGCCCGTCGGCGGCTACACCGCGTGGCTGCAGAAGATGGCCGACCACCCGAACATCGAGGTGCGGCTGTCGACGGACTACTTCGACGTCCGCGACGAGCTGCCCGCTGACGTGCCGACGGTCTTCACCGGCCCGATCGACAAGTACTTCGACTACGAGGCCGGCGAGCTCGGCTGGCGCACGCTGGACTTCGAGACCGAGGTCCTGCCGATCGGCGACTTCCAGGGCACCTCGGTCATGAACTACGCCGACGAGGACGTGCCCTTCACCCGGATCCACGAGTTCCGGCACTTCCACCCCGAGCGGGACTACCCGGCGGACAAGACCGTCGTCGTCCGGGAGTACTCGCGCTTCGCCGAGACCGGCGACGAGCCGTACTACCCGATCAACACCCCCGAGGACCGCGCCAAGCTCGAGCGCTACCGGGAGCTGGCCAAGAAGGAGGCCGCCGAGAAGCGTGTGCTCTTCGGTGGCCGGCTGGGCACGTACAAGTACCTGGACATGCACATGGCCATCGGGTCGGCGCTGAGCATGTTCGACAACCGCATCCGGCCCTTCTTCGACGAGGGCGGCTCGCTCGACGGCCGCCTCGATGACTGACAGCGAGGACTGACTCCCATGACGACGACGCAGTCCCCGGTCTCCCCGGAGCGGGTCAGCGAGCTCTCGGCCGAGGACCTGGCCTCGGGCAAGGCGGTCACACTCCTGCAGCGGGTGATCCTGCCCCGTCCCGGCGACCCGCTGAAGGTCCGGTCGCTGTACGTGGACGAGGACCGGACCAAGCGGGCCAAGTCGGCGTCCCGCGCGGACGCCACCGTGGCCGCGGGCAACGAGGTCTCCTTCGCCACCTACTTCAACGCCTTCCCCGCCAGTTACTGGCGGCGGTGGACGGTGCTCCGCGAGGTGGTCCTCGGCATGACCGTCTCCGGCCCTGGCCGCATCGACGTGTACCGGTCCAAGGCCGACGGCAGCGTCATCCACGTCACCGGCGTGACCACGACCGGCGACGACCGGCGCTTGGAGTTCGCCCTGGACCTGACCCCGTTCGAGGACGGCGGCTGGTACTGGTTCGACCTCACCGCCGACGACTCTCCGCTGACCATCCGCGATGCCGCCTGGTACTCCCCGCAGGCTCCGGAGCGTGAGGCCCGGCTGTCCATCGGCATCTGCACGTTCAACCGCCCGGACGACTGCGTGGCGGCGCTGCAGGCCCTCGCCGGTGATGATCACGTACGCGAGCAGATCTCCACCGTCATCGTCGCCGACCAGGGCAGCAAGAAGGTGCGCGACGCCGCCGGGTTCGCGACGGCCGAGTCCGATCTCGGCGGCCGGCTGATGCTGGTCGCGCAGGGCAACCTCGGGGGCAGCGGCGGCTTCTCGCGGACGATGTACGAGAGCCTGACCCACACCGACGCGACCCACCACCTGCTGCTCGACGACGACGTCCAGATCGAGCCCGACAGCATCGCCCGCGTCCTCGCCTTCGCGCGCTTCGCCAAGACCCCCATGCTCGTCGGCGGCCAGATGCTGGCGCTGCAGGACCGCTCCGTGCTGCACACCATGGGCGAGGTCGTGGCCCCGGACAAGTTCTTCTGGCGAGCGGCGCCCAACACCGAGTACGCGCACGACTTCGCGAGGGACAGCCTGCGGAGGTCGCCGTCGCTCCACCGCCGCATCGACGTCGACTACACCGGCTGGTGGATGTGCCTGATCCCGCGTGAGGCGCTGGAACGGCTCGGATTCGCACTGCCCGTCTTCATCAAGTGGGACGACGCCGAGTACGGCATCCGCGCTCGGGAGAACGGTTTCCCCGTAGCCACCCTCCCGGGCGTCGCGGTCTGGCACCTGTCGTGGAGCGACAAGGACGACACCGCCGGCTGGCAGGCGTACTTCCACACCCGCAACCGCCTGGTCGCCGCCGCGCTGCACAGCCAGTACAAGCACGGCGGCACGCTGCTGCGGGACACCTTCAAGTTCGACCTCAAGTTCCTGATCATGTTGCAGTACGCCACCGCGGCGTTGCACCACCGGGCGTACGACGACTTCCTCGCCGGACCCGAGCGCCTCTTCCCGCTGCTGCCGACCGCGTTGCCCACGGCCCTGCGGCACCAGGGCGACCACCCCGACGGGGTCGTGCTCCCCTCCTCTTCGGACCTGCCGCTGCCCTCGTTGGGCGCGGTGAAGGCGGAGAGGTTCATGAAGCCGCCGACGACGCCGCTCACCATCGGCCGCACGCTGCTGGCGGCGATGGCGCACAACCTGCGGAAGCCGAAGCCCGAGAGCCAGGACCGGCCGGAGCTCAACATCAGCGCCCAGGACGCCCGCTGGTTCCTCCTCTCCCGCCTCGACAGTGCGACCGTCGGCACGGCCGACGGTCGCGGCGTCACCTTCCGCCGCCGGGAGCCGCGGACCTTCTGGGAGATGCTGCGGCACTCCATCCGGGTACACGCCCGGCTCTACCGCGAGTTCCCCTCGTTGGCGAGGCAGTACCGCGCCCACCTCGGCGAGCTCACGTCACCCCAGAGCTGGGAAAAGGCCTTCACCAGCGGCGAGGCCACACAGCGCTGATACAGCGATCCGGGACGAGGGGCCCACACCGGCCGGTGTGGGCCCCTCTCGTCGTGGGTCCGGCCCCGGTCATGGGCGAGTGAGCTGCTCCCGGCGGCCCGCGCGGGTCAACCGGCGCCACTCCCTCCACCCCGCGCGGTCACGACGGGAGACGAGGAAGAACCACCCGAAGCGAATCGTCTCCAGCGGCCGTAGCCAGCGCATGCCCGGCTGCGACATGAGGTAGCCACGGTTGCGGTAGGTGAAGTAGCGCTTCACCTCGTCGGCCGGGTACTGGGCCGACAGCCGCCCACCGAGGATCGGAGCGAACTCCGTCGTCCCCTCGGGGTGCAGGTAGGCCGCCTGCGGGCAGGTGCCGAAGCGCAGGCCGGCGCGCAGCATCCGCCGGTGGATCTCGGTCTCGTCGCCGCGGAAGAACAGCCGGTGGTCCGGGACGCCGACGACGTCGAGCGCCTCGGCCCGGAACAGCGCCCCGTTGAACAAGGAGGCGTAGTTCGGCAGCAGGTCCAGCCC
This sequence comes from Geodermatophilus sp. SYSU D00696, assembly GCF_054050235.1. Classification (NCBI taxonomy): domain Bacteria; kingdom Bacillati; phylum Actinomycetota; class Actinomycetes; order Geodermatophilales; family Geodermatophilaceae; genus Geodermatophilus; species Geodermatophilus sp. SYSU D00696. The sequence goes on from NZ_JBJGYY010000003.1 coordinate 146,105, forward strand.
GTCGAAGTCGCTCCGGCGGCGGCGCCAGGTCAGCCCCCGGCGCAGCGGGAAGGCCAACCGGTCGGGGTCGGCCATGTCGGTGACCAGCGGGCTGACCTCGGCCAACCCGTGCCGCTCCGCGGCGGCCAGCAGCGTGGCGAGCACGGTGTCGTCGGCGGGCCGGCCGTCGTCGTCGGCGCACCAGATCCAGTCCGCACCCGTGGCGAGGGCGTGCAGCATGCCGTAGGCGAAGCCGCCGGCGCCACCCAGGTTGCGCTCACTGGGCAGGTAGGTGGCGGGCAGCCCGCTGGCCGCGACGACGTCGGCAGCAGACCGGTCCGGGCCGTTGTCCACGACGACGACGTGGTCGACGCCGCGGCTCTGCGCGGCGATCGCGGCCAGGCTCTCGGCGAGCAGCTCCCTGCGGTGCCGTGTCACGACGACGGCGACGACGCGCTCCGACGACCGGCCCCCGCCTGCCGACGACGTCACGCGGGCTGGCCCTTGTAGGCGCGCAGCACGTCGTCGATGTCGCCCTGTTGCCTGATCCGGCCGTGCTCCATCCAGATGGCCGTGTCGCACAGCTCGCGGAGGAACTCGTCGGAGTGCGACGCGAACACCAGCAGGCCCGAGCGGTCGACGAGCTCCACCAGCCGCCGCTTGGACTTCTCGAGGAAGGCGGCGTCGACCGCGCCGATCCCCTCGTCGAGCAGCAGGATCTCCGGGTCGATGCTGGTGACCACGCCGAGGGCCAGGCGTACCCGCATGCCGGTGGAGTACGTGCGCAGCGGCATGTGCAGGAAGTCGCCGAGCTCGGTGAAGTCGGCGATGTCGTCGACGCGCTCCTGCATCTGCTTGCGCGTCATGCCGAGGAACAACCCGCGGATCATGATGTTCTCGAAGCCGGAGATCTCCGGGTCCATGCCCACGCCGAGGTCGAACACCGGCGCCACCCGGCCACGGACCTCCGCGATCCCGCGCGTGGGCTCGTAGATGCCCGACAGGAGCCGCAGCAGCGTGGACTTGCCGGCGCCGTTGTGACCGACCAGCCCGACTCGGGCGCCGTGCTCGAGGTGCACGGTGATGTCCCGCAGCGCCTCGATGACCGGCACCTTGGCGCCGCTGTCGATGTTGCCGCCGACCAGACCCATGACGGTCTTCTTCAGCGACCGGCTCTTGGCGTCGAAGATCGGGAAGTCGACACAGGCGTCCTTGGTCGTGATGCCGATCGAATAGGAGATGTCGGACACGTTCACACCCAGTAGGAGACGCGGGACCGGTAGCGGCGCAGCACGAGCAGTGTCAGCGCCCAGCCGACCACCGTGATGGCGAGGACGACCACCCAGTACCGCAGCAGCTGGTCCTGGCCCAGCAGCGGACGACGGATGATCTCGAGGAAGTGCAGGAACGGGTTGAACTCGGCCAGCCGTGCCCGTTCGGCGATGTCCGGGTTGGGGCTGTTCACCAGCTCGTCGTAGATCCAGACGATCGGCGTCAGGAAGAACGCCAGTTGCACCACGCTCTGCGTGATCGGCAGGATGTCGCGGAACCGTGCGGTGATGATGCCGACGGCGAGGGCCACCCAGACGCCGTTGAGGGCCAGCACCGCGAACGCCGGGACGGCGTACACCGCCGTCCACTTCAACGGCTGGGGGAAGACCAGGAGCATGACCCCGTAGACGATCAGGTTGTGCAGGAAGAACAGGGTCTGCCGCCAGACCAGCCGGTAGACGTGCACCGACAGCGGAGACGGCAGGTGCTTGATCAGACCCTCGTTGGCGATGAAGACCTCTGAGCCCTCGGTGATGCAGCCGCTGATGAAGGCCCAGACGATGAAGCCGACGAGGACGTGCGGCAGCAGCCGCTCCAGCGGGATGTCGAACAGGCCCGAGTAGAGGATGCCGAGCGCGACGGCGGTGACCGCCATGCTGATGGTGATCCAGACCGGGCCGAGGACCGAACGCCGGTAGCGCTGCCGGATGTCCTGCCAGCCCAGGTGCCCCCAGAGCTGGCGCTGGCGCCAGCCGCCGGAGAGATCGGCGAACGCGCTGCGCCACGGCCGGGTGTTGGACGTGACGGGCGGCGGCGCCGCGGGTGCGTCGAGGCTCATGTCAGGACTCTCTGGTTCTCAGACCCGTCCGGGTCGGGTGAGGCGGTAGATGCTCGTCTGCCGATCGCTGTAGACCAGCTCCAGCCCATCGACCTGGTCGAGATCGGTGAGACCCGCCGCCCGCGTCTGGCCGACGGCGGTGAAGCCCTCACTGATCACCACCCAGCGCACGTCCAAGTCCTCGACGGCTGTCTGGACGGCCTCGTCGGTGTCCAACTGGTTGAACTCCCGGAACAATAGGAGCCGGTCCTCGCCGATGTCCTCGGGTCGGTAGGGCGGCGTGATCGGTGACCGGAACACCAGCGGCAGCTGGTAGTACGCGAAGGACCACGCCGACCCGTCGAAGGGGTCGTTGAGGACGGCTCCACCGTCGTGCAGATCCGCCAAGACGGCATAGCCCCTCTGCTCCTCCTCGGAGAAGGTGGGGCCGTCGGTGTAGCCGAGCGCCACCCGTTCCTGGTTGCGAGGGAAATAGGCGAGGACCACCACTCCCGCCACGACGACCAGGACCAGCACCGGGACGAGTCGCCGTCCTCGTCGTCCTGCGGCTCCCGGCAGTTGTGCGATGAGGTCTCGCAGCCCGTCCGCGGCCACCTGCACGCCGACGGCGGCCACGATCACCGCCGGGACCGCGAACAGCGCTGCGAAACGCCAGCGGTCGTTCCACCACAGCGAGGTCAGCGACTGCTGGAGCGGCTCGTCGTACGCGGCGGCCATGACGTACAGGGCGGCGAACAGTCCGGTGGCCACGAGCAGCGACCAGCCCCGCCAACCGCAGCGGGGGGCCGCCAGCACACCGACCAGCAGGAGTGCGGCCAACGCCCACTGGGGGTGGGCCGAGTCCTGATTGAAGGTCAGCAACTGGCCGATTGCCTGACCCGGCGAGGCAACCGCTGGCCAGTCCACACCGCCGAGGCCGCCGCTCTGTCCTGTCAGCGAGGACACCAGCGGGGCGGACACGAGGGTGAAGACAGCAGCCGCGAACAGGACCCAACCCGCGTGCTGCAGCCGCTCGCGAGGCCCGGGGAGCCGCCGGAGGCAGACGAGCATCTGGGGTAGGCCCAGGACCACGGCGAGGAGGAGGCAGCCAACGCCGGCGGCCGGCTGCGTGTGGACGACCCCCAGCAACCCCAGGGCCGCAGCCACCGCAGTAGCCGAGCTCCCGTGGCGCGCCAGGAGCAGGATGAGCGCTGCCGCTGAACCGATGGCGGCCACCGCTGTGCCGAACGGCCACAGCGGCCCCCAGAAGAACAGGTCGTAGGGGAAGGCGGTGACCACCGTGGCGAGCACGAGGGCAGCGGCACTGACGACGGGGCGGCCAAACAGGACCCAGGCGAGCAGCCCCGCCCCAGCGGCGAATACCCCCGGCAGCACGGCGAGAACTGCGTTGATCGCGACCGGCACCGACCCGGCACCGAGGTCGACCAGCAGTGCTGCGACACCGTGGAAGACGTCGGGGTAGTAGAACGCGTCGTTCTCCGGCTGGGCCAGGGGCGCGAGATCGGCGGGAGCGATGTCGCCGTGCTCGGCAATCCAGCGGACGGCATTGGCGTGGAACATCGCGTCCCAGTACTGCTGCGGTCGCTGCAGACCCTGGCTGGCCCGCACGACCAGGTACGCGGAGACCGCCGAGACCACCGCCCACAGCGCGAGGACGGCGGCGTGCCCCGACCACGGGCGCCACCGCGCCGCGCGGGTCCCCGTCCTGTCCGGCGCGTCCGTGACGCCCCGCCGCCACGGACGGCGAGCGGCGGTCAGGCCGATCAGGACGACCAGCAGAGCGAGGCCGACCGTCGTCGGCTCCCACCGCACCCCGGCGGCCCCGAAGACCACTGCGACGCAGGCGTACAGGCCCAATGACAGCGCCGGCGCCGCCCCCAGGGCGGACGCACCCCTCATGCCCAGGGCCGACGCAGCGATCGCTCCCGGCAAGAAGAGGAGGAGGCCAGCGGCGGCGACGGCGAGCCCGGCGCTCACTGGGCTCGGGAGGTCGACAGGGCACCGCGGGGCATGGGCCCAGGGTAGCCAGGGAGGTGCACGCCGACGCGGAGGCGGACGGACCGGTCACCCCCACCCGACACGCTCGTCTCAGCCGTACCAGACGCGCGGCCCCTCCGCGGGCGTCCAGGTGATCCGCCCGTGCTCGAAGGTGCTCACGAAGCCACCCGGGACCGCCGTCTCGTCACTGGTCGGGTACCCGAGCCGGCTCTTCTCCGCGCCCAGGTCGCGGTACAGGGCGCCGATGCCCCCGGCCACGTAGTGCGGTCCCGTGCGCGCGCTCCAGTAGACGACGCCGCCCTCGAACGACTGGACGATCCCGCGACCGTCCGCGAGGCCCCGTTCGTCGGTGAGGGGATAGCCCAACCGGCTGGCTTGCGCGCCCATGGCGGTGTACAGCCCGCCGATGCCCCCGGTGACCTGCATGCCCCCCGTGGCGGCTGTCCAGTAGACGGCCCCCCTCTGGAACCGCTGCCGGAAGCCGCGGTCGTCGCCGAGGTACTCCTCCCCGGCCACCGGGTAGGCCAGCCGCCCCGCGTCGGCGCCGAGACGCTGGTAGGCCAGCGCGATACCACCCGCCACGACCTGGCCACCGGTCCGCTCGGTCCAGTACACGTCACCCCCCTGGAACCGCTGGCGGAAGCCACCGGTCACGGCGAGGTGCTCCTCTCCGGACAGCGGGTACCCGAGTCGGCTCTGCTGCCCGCCGAGCCGGTCGTAGGACACCTTCATCCCACCGACGACCGCGGTGCTCGGTGTGTCGAGCGACCAGTAGACGTCGCCGCCCTCGAAGTGCTGGACGACGCCGCGCCCGCCGGGCAGCCCGATCTCCCCGCTGGTCGGGTAACCGAGCCGGCCGGCTTCCCAGCCGCTGCGGATCCAAAGCGCCCGGATGGCGTTGACGACCACCTGGGACCCGGTGGCCGGTGACCAGTAGATCGAGGCGTGGGGGAAGTGGTTGTAGACGCCGCCACCGCCAGGGACGACCAGCTCGTCGGTCGTCGGCAGGCCCAGCACCGGCGGGCCACCAGTCCCCAGGTAGGCGGCGAGGTTGCCGTTGACGAGAAAGTGCGTCCCGGTCTCCGCTGAGGAGTACATCCGACCTCGATCGAAGGGCTGCCAGCGGTACCCGCCGCCGTCCTGCTCCGGTCCGGTGGGCGCGCCCAGGGCGACCCGCACGCTCGCGTCGGCCAGGTAGCGGGAGCCGATGGCGGTGCCGGGGTCCACGGACGTACTCAGCGTGCGAGCCACCTTGGCGCGGATCTCGGGCAGCCTGGCGTACCCGTAGCGGCCCGGACAGGCGGTCGAGCCGACGTCGCGGTGGCCGAAGACCGTCGGCAGCGTCACCGGTGTCCCGGAGGCGTACCGGGCCGTCCCGCCTCCGCCGGAGATCAGGGTCGTGGTCCCGGTGGGGTCCACGCCGTACAGCGAGAACTTCCACGCGATGATCGCGGCGACCGCGTCGACCATCGGCTGGGTCGTCGCCACCGTGTCGTAGTTCCCGAGCATCGACACCCCGAAGGTGCCGCTGTTGAAGCCGCCCGCGTGGGCGCCGACGACCGTGCTGGCCAGACCGCCGGAACGGCCCTCCCACAACCGGCCGAACCTGTCGGCGACGACGTTGTAGCCGATGTCGCCCCAGCCCAGGCTGACGGTGTGGTAGCGGTAGATCGACCGCATCATCGCCGGCACCTGGTCGACCGTGTAGCCGTTCGCATCCGCGGTGTGGTGCAGCGTCGCGGCCTTGATCGTCGGGGCGTACTGAGGAGCCCACGTGCGGATGGACTCGTCGGCGCCCCACTGCGCGCGTGAGTAGACCGGGGGCATGGCCAGCGCCGCGTCGGCGGTGTCCTGGATGTCGGGCGTCTCCAGCGCGGCGTCGGCTGCACTCTCCCCGGGGTCGACCAGGTCGAGTCGGACGTCGGTCGGCGCCGCACCCGACCGGGTCACCAGCTCGACCTCGACACCGGTGCTGGGGCCGGTCCACAGCGGCGCGGTGCCGGCCCGGCGCGGCTCTCCATTCCCGACGGCGGGCTGTCCCGCGTCCTGACCAGCGTCCTCCGGACCGACCTGCGCCCACTCGCCCCAGGGCTCGTCGCCGCTGCGGACCCGGACCTGGACGGCGACGTCGACGACGGCCGGGTCCGGCGCCCAGGTGACGCCGACCAGGGAGAACTCGTCGGTCGACTCCCGGGTGACCGTGAGGACCGACGCGGTGTCCGGCACCCCACTCACGGGCTCGGTGGTCCCCTCCTGGACGTCGGCCTCCGGCGCGGGGTCCTCCACGGAGCCCAGCGGGACCTCCTCGACCGAGGTCTGGACCGGCTCGGCCCCCGGCTGGGGAGCCGCGTAGACGGGCAGGACCAGAAGGGTGCTGGTGACCGCTACGAAGGCGAGCAGTCCCGCGAACAGGCGACGCACGACAGGGAGCTCCAGGACTCGACGACTCGAGGGTTGTGCCAGGAGGTGCGACACCCGCACGACCCGGTCATCTCGTCATCGGCAGGCAGGTGCGCTCTCGTGACCGGAACCGCCCGTGAGACCTGGCGGGCCGGGACGAGCCACCCGCTCGCCCCGGCCGGAGCCCTCTCAGGCCGCGGACTGCCCCCGAGACACGACCGGGGACACCTGCGTGACGGGCATCCGGGCCGGGACCCCGGGATCGGCGATGTCGACGCGGGGGCGGTCCTTGCGCCCGAGACCGAGGATGGACACGAAGAGGCTGTTGAGGACCACCTGCGCGCCCAGGATGAGGCCGATCATCGCGACGACGACGATGCGGATCTGTGTCCCGGTGTCGAGCGCGCCCAGACCGGCCTGTCCCCACCTGACGAGCGAGACGACCCCCGCGACGACGCCGATGAGGAAGAGGAGACCGCCGGTGACCAGCCCCACCTCGAGGGTGAAGCGGCGGAAGAGCCGGGTCATGCGCGGATCCGGTGGCAGGAAGCCCTCCTCGATCGCGTAGACCTTGGTCAGCAGCCAGAAGGCGATCGCCTGGCTGCCGATCAACAGGGCGGCGGCCGCGTAGCCGAGCGTGCCGATGTCGAAGGTCGCCGAGCCGATGGTCACCGGGGTGAACAGCAGCACCGCCGTGGCGAGCGCACCGACGCCGGCCAGGGCGAAACCAGGGAAGAGGAAGAGCCACCGCGGCGCGTAGAGCAGCAGGAAGCGGAGGTGACGCCAGCCGTCCCGGAAGCTGCGCAGGTGCGGGGGCCGGCTGCGCCCGTCCTTGCTCAGCGTCGTCGGGACCTCGGCGATGCGGTGTCCGGCGAGGACGGCGCGGACCACGACCTCGGAGGCGAACTCCATGCCCGTCGTGTGCAGGTCGAGTTCGAGCAACCGCTGGCGGTTGAAGCCGCGCAGGCCGCAGTGGAAGTCCCCGACGCGGGCCTTGAAGAAGAGCCGACCGATGAAGGACAGCACCGGGTTGCCGACGTAGCGGTGCAACGGCGGCATCGCGCCGTCGGCGATGCCACCCGCAAAACGGTTCCCCATGACGAGGTCGGCGCCGGCCCGCAGTTCGGCGACGAAGGGCCCGAGGTCGGAGAAGTCGTAACTGTCGTCCGCGTCGCCCATGACCACGTAGCGGCCGCGTGCGGCCCGGATGCCGCCGAGCAGGGCGTTGCCGTAGCCCTTCTCGGTCACCGGCACGACCCGCGCGCCCTCGGCCTCGGCGATCTGTTGCGAGCCGTCGGTGCTGCCGTTGTCGGCGATGACGACCTCACCGCTCACGCCGCTGCGCTCGAGGAAGCCGCGCGCCTTGCGGATGCAGACCGCCAGCGTCTCCGCCTCGTTGAGGCAGGGCATGACGATGGACAGCTCGATCTCGGTGTCGTGGGCACCCACAGGTGCAGCTCCTCGGGCTCGTGGTGAGAACAGGGCCACGGTAAGCGGCCACACCGCGGACACGCCCGAACGTCGCCGACGACTGTGACGGAAGTGTCACGAGTGCTGGAACAGCACGCCGCCTCGCGGTGGAGACCGGAGCACTGCGCCGGGCCCGGGTCGCCGACGATCTGCAGAGCATATTCCGGGCAGGCAGCGCCCTCGGCCGGAGCCGGTGAGCCACGCGGGGCCCGGACCCGTCGGGTGCCCCTGTGACGGCCGTGCCCGGTGGGGCAGTGCACGACCAGGCGGGCGGCCGGTGCCAGACGGGCACGCGCGCCGAGACGGAGCGTTCCCCCGTGTCGCGGACCGCTTGCCGCCACCGGCCGCCCCTAACCTCGATCGCGTGAGCCGAGACCGCAACGAGCCCTCGGGCCGGCCGCTCCCGGCGCGGCTCGACCCGCGTGCCGGTCGCCCGTCCCGCCCGCGCAGCAGCCGGGGCGCCACGGGCGAGGAGGCCGTGCCGCGGGGCGCTCGCAGCAGCGCCACGGCCGGCGAGCCGCGCCGCCGGGGAGGCCGCGCTGCCGTCGCGGCCCGCCCGCTCGCCGTCGTCCTGTCGGTGCTCTTGCTCGCCGGCAGCGGCTGGGGCTGGTACCTCGGCCGGGTCGCCGAGGCCACGGTCAACCGCACCGACGCCATCCCCACCGACGGCAACGCCGACACCGGGGGCGCCCCCGAGGCGATGAACCTGCTGCTGGTCGGCAACGACAGCCGCGCCGCGCTCACCCCCGAGCAGCTCGCCGAGCTCACCGCCGGCTCGGACTCCGGGATCAACACCGACACGATGATCCTGGTGCACGTCCCCGCCGACGGGTCGCGCGCCTCGTTCGTCTCCTTCCCGCGCGACTCCTACGTCGAGATCCCCGGCTACGGGATGGACAAGCTCAACGCCGCCTACGCCCACGGGTACGCGGAGGTCGACGACTCCGCGCCGGAGGAGGAGCGCCAGGCCGGCGGCGCACAGCTGCTGGTGCGCACGATCAGCCAGCTCACCGGTCTGCAGATCGACCACTACGCCGAGGTCGACCTGCTCGGCTTCTTCAACCTCACGAGCGTCGTCGGCGGCGTCACGGTGAACCTGTGCGAGGCGGTCGACGACTCGGGGTTCTCCGGCGCGGTCTTCCCCGCCGGCGAGCAGACCATCTCCGGCGCCGAGGCGCTGGCCTTCGTCCGGCAGCGGCACGGACTGCCCCGCGGCGACCTCGACCGGATCGTCCGCCAGCAGGTGTTCATCGGCGGCGTCCTGCGCAAGATGCTCTCCGAGGACGTGCTGCTCGACCTGGGCAAGCAGCGACAGCTGGTGCAGGCGGCGTCGGAGTCGCTGACCATCGACCGCGACCTGGTGCTGCTCGACCTCGCCCAGCAGATGCAGGCGGTGGCCGCCGACAGCATCGAGTTCCAGACCGTGCCCATCGTCGGCGACGGCCGCGACGAGCAGGGCCGCTCGATCCTCGAGCTGGCCGACGAGGACACGCTGCACGAGTTCTTCGCCGACCTCTCCGCCGAGCCGGAGGTCCCGGCTGCACCCGAGACCGAGGCCCCGGCCACCGTGGCGCCGTCGCAGGTGTCGGTGGAGGTCTACAACGGCTCGGGTACCTCCGGACTGGCCGCCGAGGCCGCTGCCGAGCTCGAGGCCGCCGGCTTCGCGGTGACCTCCACCGGCAACGCCGACAGCAGCGACTACGAGCAGACCGTCGTCCGGCATGCCGCCGGCGACGAGGCGCTGGCGACGACACTGGCCGGGCAGGTGCCCGGAGCCACTGCCGAGGTCAGCGAGGACGCCGCGAGCGGCACCGTGCAGCTGGTCCTGGGCAGCGACTTCAACGGCATCGGGCAGCCGACCACGCCGCCCGCGCCGGCCGGCGAGACCACCGCCGAGGTCCCCCGGACGGCAGCCGACACCAGCTGCATCAACTGAGGGACGCATCCCCGACCAGGCCGGCTGGGAAGCTCGGCACATGAGCCCTGCGCCGAGGACCCCGTCGGACCTGCTCGCCGGGGTACTGCGGCACGCCCCCTCCGCTCCCCTGGTCACGGCCTACGACGACACCAGCGGCGGGCGCGTCGAGCTCTCCGCCGCGACGCTGGCCAACTGGGTGGCCAAGACGGCCAACCTGCTGCAGGACGAGTTCGACGTCGGCCCGGGCAGCACGGTGGCCGTCGTGCTGCCGGTGCACTGGCAGACCGCCGCGGTGCTGCTCGGGGTCTGGAGCTGCGGCGCCGCGGTGCTGGACACCGCCGCCGAGGACGACGGCAGCCTCGACGCCGCCGACGTCGTCCTCGCCGCCCAGGACCGGCTCGCCCCGCTGGAGGAGCAGGACCTGCCCGACCTGCTCGGCCTCTCCCTGCACCCGCTGGGCCTGGGCATGGCCGGGTACGCCGGACCCGCCCGCGACTTCGCGCTCGAGGTGCGCGGCCACGGCGACGTCTTCACCCCGTACGTCCCCCCGGACCCGGACTCCCCCGGCCTGTCCGCCGGCGGTCTGCAGCTGACCCTCGGCGGGCTCGCGGCCGCCGCCGGGGAACTCGCCGGGCGGCTGGGGATCGCGGCCGGGGACCGGCTGCTGGTCGACGAGCGGACCGCCGCGGAGGCCGGCCCCGTGGCCTGGCTGCTGGCGCCGCTGGCCGCCGGCGCCTCCCTGGTGCTGTGCCGGGACACCGATCCCGCCACGCTGCGCGGCCGGGCGGAGGCCGAGCGGGTCACCGCTACGCTCGGCGTCCGGATCGAGGGCATCCGCGAGCTGGGCCGGCCCGCCTGAGGCGGCCGGCCCGCCGCGCCGGGAGAGACGGTGGTCAGCTGATGGACGGGGTCGCCTGATGGACAAGGTCGTCGCGAGCACGCGGGAGGCGGTGGCCGACATCACCGACGGCGCCGTGCTCGCCGTCGGTGGGTTCGGCCTGTGCGGCGTGCCGATCCGGTTGATCGACGCGCTGCTCGAGCAGGGCGCGCGGGACCTGGTCACGATCTCGAACAACTGCGGGGTCGACGACCAGGCGCTGGGCGTGCTGCTCTACGCCGGTCGGATCCGCCGCACGATCAGCTCGTTCGTCGGCGGCAACAAGGAGCTCGCCCGCCTGTACCTGTCCGGCGAGCTGGAGGTCGAGCTGACCCCGCAGGGCACGCTGGCCGAGCGGCTGCGCGCCGGCGGTGCCGGCATCCCCGCCTTCTACACGCCCACCGGCGTGGGCACGATGGTCGCCGACGGCGGCATCCCGGTCCGCTACGACGCCGACGGGAACGTCGTCGAGACCAGCGCGCCCAAGGAGACCCGCGTCTTCGACGGCGTCGAGTACGTGCTCGAGACCGCGCTGACCGCCGACTACGGCCTGGTCCGCGCCGCGGTCGGCGACCGGCACGGCAACCTGGTCTTCCACGAGTCGGCGATGAACTTCAACCCGCTCGCCGGCATGGCCGGGCGGATCACGATCGCCGAGGTCGAGGAGCTGGTCGAGCCCGGCGAGATCCGCCCCGAGCACGTGCACCTGCCCGGCGTCTTCGTCGACCGGGTGGTCGTCGTGGGCCCGGAGGGCAAGCGGATCGAGCGCCGCACCACCCGTCCCCGGCCGGCCGCCGGCACCGACGACGCGCCCCTCGCCGCCGCCGGCGAGGAGGCCACCGAGGAGAGCGCCCAGTGACCCTGACCCGCGACCAGCTCGCCGCCCGCGTCGCCCAGGAACTCGAGGACGGCGCCTACGTCAACCTCGGCATCGGCATGCCGACCCTGGTGCCCAACCACGTCCCCGACGGCGTGCACGTGGTGCTGCACTCGGAGAACGGCGTCCTGGGCGTCGGGCCCTACCCCGTCGAGGGCGAGGAGGACCCCGACCTCATCAACGCCGGCAAGGAGACGGTCACGATCCTGCCGGGCGCGAGCTTCTTCGACTCGGCCACCAGCTTCGGGATGATCCGCGGCAAGCACCTCGACCTCGCCATCCTCGGCGCCATGCAGGTCAACCCCCGCGGCGACCTCGCCAACTGGCTGATCCCCGGGAAGATGGTGAACGGCATGGGCGGGGCGATGGACCTCGTCCACGGCGCCCGCCGCGTGGTGATCATGATGGAGCACGTCGCCCGGGACGGGTCGCCGAAGCTGGTCGAGGAGTGCTCGCTGCCGCTGACCGGCAAGGGCTGCGTGGACCGCGTGGTCACCGACCTCGCCGTCGTCGACGTCACGCCCGGGGGCTTCGTACTCCGCGAGGTCGCCCCCGGCGTGACCCCCGACGAGGTGGTCGAGAAGACCGGCGCCCCGCTGACCGTCCCCGGCGACGTCCCGACGATGGCGCTGCCGGCGACCGTCTGAGCACCCCCGCCCGCCCCCGGTGACGTTCTCGGTCGTCGCCCGCGACCCGGTCACCGGGGAGATGGGCATCGCCGTCTCCTCCTGCATCCTCGCCGTCGGCCGCGCCGTGCCCAGCGCCCGGCCCGGCGTCGGCGTCGTCGCGGTGCAGGCGCGCAGCCCGCGCGGCCTCGGCCACGTGCTGCTCGGCGGCCTGGCCGAGGGCACGGCGCCGGAGGTGCTGGTGCGCCGGGCCGCGCACGCCGCCGAGGACGTGGACCGGCAGATCGCCGTGCTCGCGCCCGACGGCGCCGTCGCCGCCGACACCGGGCCCGGCTCGTTCCCGGTCAGCGGCCACCTGGTCGGCGACGGGTGGAGCGTGCAGGGCAACATGCTCGGCTCGCCGGAGGTGCTGCCGGCGATGGCTGCGGCCTACCAGGCCGACGACGGCGGGCTGGCCGACCGGTTGCTGGCCGCGCTCACCGCCGGCCAGGACGCCGGCGGCGACCTGCGGGGGCGGCAGTCGGCGGCGCTGCTGGTGGTGAGCGGCGAGCCGGCGTCGGAGGAGGACGACGGCGTGCGGATGGACCTGCGGGTCGACGACTCGGGCGACCCGGTGGCCCAGCTGCGGATGCTGCGCAACCTCCAACGGGCCTACGACGAGCGCGACTACGAGACCCTCGCCCTGTTCGCCCCCGAGGGCGCCCGCGACCTCTACGCCGCGCTGGCCGCCTCCCGCCGGGGCGACCGGGCGGCCGCCCGTGCGGCCCTCGCCGCGGTGCGGCGGCGGCCGGGCTGGTCGGCGTGGCTGGCCTCGATGGCCGGTGACTCGCGACTGACCGCGGTCTCCCGCCTGCTCGACTGATCCCGCCCGGTCAGTTGACGAAGACGCCCATCCCGACGAACAGCGCCCACACCACGCCCAGCCCCAGCAGCACCCGGTCCCGCAGCACGAGCTCCTCGGGCGCGCCGGCTCGGCCCCGGTCGACGTCGACGGCGTACCGGAGGAGCGCCAGGACGAACGGGGCGATCGACAGCGTCTGCCACGGGAACCCCGGGTCGTCCTCGTAGAGCTCGAACGCCCACAGGGAGTAGGTGGTGCAGGTCACCCCGGCCGAGAGGCTCCACACGAAGCGCAGGTAGCTGGCCGAGTACTCCTTCAGCGACCGCCGCGTGGCGGCCTCCTCCCCCACTGCGACCAGCTCCGCGTAGCGCTTGCCCGCCACCATGAACAGCGCGCCGAACGCAGCGACGAGCAGGAACCACTGTGACAGTGCGATCCCCGCCGCCGCACCGCCGGCCACGCCGCGGAGCAGGAACCCCGAGGCGACGACCGCGAGGTCGATGACCGGCTGGTCCTTGAGGAGGTACGCGTAGGCCAACGAGATCCCGGCGTAGGCGCCCAGCACGCCGGCGAGCTGCACCCGGGTGAGGAGCACCGCCGCGACCAACGCCGCGACGAGGAGGACTGTCCCCGCGACGACGGCGAGGGGTACTGGCAGGGCGCCGGCCGCGACCGGCCGGAACCGCTTGGTCGGGTGCCGGCGGTCCTCCTCGACGTCGCGCACGTCGTTGAGGAGGTAGATGCCGCTGGCGACGGCGCAGAAGAGGACGAAGGCGACCAGCGTGGCGCGGAGCACGTCGAGGTCGAGGACCCTCCCCGCGGCGAGCGGAGCCGCGAAGACGAGCACGTTCTTGACCCACTGGCGGGGTCGCATGGTCCGCCAGAGGCCGCGGACGATGCTCAGACCCGTGCGCGGGGGAGGGACCAGCGGGGCGGCCACGGCGACGTTGTCCCGGTACTCCACGGTCCGGCCCGGCGCGGTCTGGCCCTCGACGTCCACTGGTCCGTCCTCCCCGACCGTCGTCGTCCACCCGCCTCCGCGGCGTCGTCCTACCCCCGTGTCGCGTTACCGGTGCCCTGAACGTGGCCGGTCCACTCCCGGCAGGGCGTGAAGAGTACCGACATCGAGCGCCCGCGGGGCGGACGGCTCCGTCACCCGGCCGGGGCCCCCTGCCAGCCCAGCCGGGTCTCCCGGTCGACCCGGAGGTCGTAGGCGTCGGGGGTGTAGGGCAGCTCGAACCGGAAGACCTGCAGGTCGCGGACGTCGGGCCAGTCGGGGAACCGCGTGGCCAGCTCGGTGACCGCGGAGGTCCGCTCGACCGGCGCGAACAGCCCGCCGCGCGGGACCTGCCAGGTGTTGTCGTCCAGTCCCCACGCGCCGGGGCCCGGGCGCCAGACGACGCCGTGGGTCACCGGCTCGGTGACGCCCAGGCGGACGACGGGCTGGCGCTGGCACGGGAAGAGGAAGGACACCTGCCAGGCGGTGGCCACCGCCTCGTCCTCGGGGAGGACGTCCTGCAGGGGCGTCCACGGCAGCACCGAGGGCGAGGTCACGGCCAGCCAACCGCCGGCTCCTCCCGAGCGGTCCTCCGCGGCCAGCCGCACGAGGTCCGGCGCCCCTCCGGCCCCACCGGGGTCGAGGACGAACGTGCGCCACACGGGCGAGTCGACCGCGTCGGTGAGCTGCTGGCGGCCGGTGAGCACCGGCTCCCCGCCGTCCCCGGCCGTCGCGTACTCCACGGAGACCTCGTTGCCGCGGTCGAGACGCCCGGCGGCCAGGACCGTCAGCGCCTCGTCGCCTGCGAGGTCGGGCACGGGGTACCAGGGCGTGGTGAGCGTCCCCGTGGCGTCCTCCCCCTCCGGCGGGGCGAGGGTTCCCCACACGTCCCCGGTCCCGGGCGGGGGCGGGTCGACCGGGAACCAGCCGCCGTCCGGCACGAACGCCGTGCTGGTCGTCGCCGCCGCGTCGTCGCCGGGGACCAGCGGGCGCGCCGCCCCGACGTCGAGGACCTCCATGCCGCCGGCCGCCCCGCAGTCGTCGGCCAGCGGGTCGGCGAGCGCGTCGGCCCAGGGCGACCAGTCGTCGAGCGTCGTCACGGCGGCGTAGGCGAAGCTGCCCAGCAGGTAGGTGAGGCCGGTCCCGAGGCATACGAGGGCGACGACGGGGGCGGCCACCCAGGACCGCGCCCAGGAGCCCCCCGTGCGCCGCCGGACGAGGGTGAGTACACCCAGCACCGCGACCGCCACGACGGCCCAGAGCACGGGGCTGCCCAGCGTCAGCGGGCCCAGGTACGGCGGCACCATCGGCTGGGGCATGCCGGGCAGCCAGCTGTAGGCCCACTGATTGGGCCCCCGCAGCGCCAGCGCGCAGGCCAGCACGAGCGATCCCAGGACGGCCACCGGCACGCCCGCGCCGGTCCGCCGCCCGCGCGTCACCTGCGCGGCGAGCCACGGCAGGCTGACGAGGAAGAGCCCGAGGAACACCGGGCCGAGGCCGGCGAGCGCCCCGAAGTGGTGGGTCCACTTGCTCGGCGTGATCCACAGGAGCAGGAACGCCGCCGCCAGCGACGAGCCGGCCAGCAGAAGCGGGAGAGGCACGGCGACGTCCCGGGCGCGGGCGGCGGCCGCGAGGCCGAGGAACCACAGCAGGGCCACGACCCCGAGCAGCACCGCGGCGCGGCGGGCGTAGGACCCCATCGGGATGGGGCTGAGCAGGAAGTTGTACCGCTGGTACTCGTCGTACCAGGAGTTCTGTTCCTGTACCGAGAGGAACAGCTCCTGGCCGCGCAGGAAGTCGTGCAGCGTGCCGTCCGCGAAGGCCACGACGCTGCCGAGGGCACCGGGGGCGACCACCAGGGCGGTGCGGGTGAGCGCGCCGAGGCGGGAGACGCCGTCGCCCACGAGGGGGACCAGTCGGGGCAGCGCCACCAGGAACGGCGCGAGGGCCACCAGGCCGGTCGGGTGGCAGGTGGCGCTCAGCGCGGCGGCGGTGAGACCGAGGGCCACGGGGAACAGCCGCCGCGTCCGCAGGCCGGTGACCACGCCGGCCAGCGACGCGAGCGCCAGCAGCCCGACGGCCGCCTCCGGCCGCACCCCCATGCCGTAGGGCAGCCACCAGGCGAGGAAGGCCGCGGCCAGGAGCAGCGCCGCCGTGGCCGGGCCCCAGCGCCGCTCGCGGACGGCGGCCGGCAGGGCACCGGGCGCGGCGACGTAGCGCCGGAGCAGCAGCCAGGTGACCAGGCCGGCGACGAGCGCAGGGATCCGCAGGACGACCGGGCTGTCCCCGGCCGGCTGCCACCAGCCGAGCAGTCGGTAGAACCACGTGAAGGGCGTGAAGGACTGGTTGAACAGCTGGTAGTAGTTGCCGACGAACCCCTCCGCCGCGGCGTTGCGGGCCATCGCCGCGTAGTAGCCGTCGTCGTCGGACGCCGGCGCGATGAACAGCCACAGGACCATCGCGCCCACGACGAGGACGTCGACGACGACCGCCGGCAGGCCGCCCCGCGCCCGGGTCCCGGGGTCGGCGGGCCGCGCGGTCCTGCGGTCGGCCCGGCGCAGCAGGACGAGGGACGCGAGTGCCGCCAGCACGACCACGGCGGTCAAGACGAGCTTGGCGACCGTCGGGGTGGTGTTGAACTGGTTGTCGACCTGCAGGGTCACCCTCAGGTCGTCGTCCGAGGGCAGCTGGGCGACGCTCGTGGCCAGGACGTCGACGTCCGGCAGGACGCGGTCACCGCGCGCGGCGCCGACCGGCGACCCGTCCCGTTCGAGGACCACCGCGTCCGGGGTGCCGGTCAGCCGGTACGAGCAGTTCCCGCTGCCGATCGGCTCGTCGAGGAGCGTCTGTCCCCGCAGCACCACGGTGAGGCGGCCGTCCCGTGTGGTGACCAGGAGTCCCTCTCCCGCGGCCGCGGGCTGGTCGGGCACCAGGGTCGACAGGACCACGCCGCCCTCGGCACCGGCGGCGGCCCGCACGGCTCTGCAACTGAACCGCGCGTCGATCGCCTGCGGGGTCTGGTTGGTCAACTCGAGCATGGTGGACGCCGGCCGCGTCGGTTCCTGCGGCCAGGTCGCGGTCGGGACGCTCATCTGCACGGGCGCCAGGAGCAGCAGGACGGCGCCGAGGACGGCCACCAGCGCGAC
Source organism: Geodermatophilus sp. SYSU D00696 (assembly GCF_054050235.1). Taxonomy (NCBI): domain Bacteria; kingdom Bacillati; phylum Actinomycetota; class Actinomycetes; order Geodermatophilales; family Geodermatophilaceae; genus Geodermatophilus; species Geodermatophilus sp. SYSU D00696. The sequence goes on from NZ_JBJGYY010000003.1 coordinate 163,344, forward strand.
AACGAGCGGGACCAGCCCGGTCACCGGGCGCCGGGCGACGGCGGCTCCGGCGGCACCGCTGCCCGTCTCGCCGGTCTGCTCCTGGTCGATCACGCCCACGCATGCACCCCGTCACTCCGTCCTGTGCCGTTCGCTCCACGACGCGCGCCGCTACGGTGGTCCCGTGCTACCGGGGCGGCCACTGGACCGCAGCGCGTGCGGGACCCGGTCCTGAACCGCCCGGCGCCGCGACTCGCGTCCTCCCTCGGCTGGGCCGCCGTCGGCGTAGCAGGCTCGGGGATCCTCACCTACGCCTACCTTGCCGTGGTGGCGCGGTCGGTGCCAGCGGCCGAGTACGCCGACTTCGGCGCCTTCTGGTCCATCGCGCTCGTCGTGGGACTCGGGGCCTTCCAACCGCTGGAGCTGGAGATCGCCCGGCTGGTGCACCTGGACGGCGGCGGACGCCTGCCGCGGGGGACGGTGCGGGTGGCCGGTGCCATCACCGCCGTCACGCTCCTCGCGGTGCTCGCCGGGTGGCCGCTGCTGCGGCGCGTTCTCGGCGCGGACGTGGCGCTCCTGGTCGCCCTCCTGGTCGTGTGCCTCGGCTCGGCCCCGCAGTTCGTGCTCCGCGGGCTGCTCCTCGGCCGTGGCGCCATACGGCTGCACGGGACCGTGCTGTTCGCCGAGGCCGTGTTGCGGCTGGCCGCGGCAGGGGCGGTGGCCGCCTTCGCCGGGCCCGACGGTGCGGGTGACTTCGGCTGGACGCTGGCCGCCGCGGTGCTGCTGGCCCATGCGCCGGTCCTTCTCCGGTTCGGACGCCGCCGGTCCTCCTCGCCGGGGGACGACCGGAGGCTGCGCCTGCGCTGGGGTGACGTGGGCCACCTCATGGTCGGGTCACTGTGCGCCCAGGCGCTGCTCAACGCGGCACCGGTGCTCGTCACGGCGGTCGCGATGGCGGACGAGCGGGTGCTCGCCGCGCAGTTCGTCGCCGGTTTCACCCTCGTCCGGCTGCCCCTCTTCGTGGCGGTCCCGCTCCAGGGCGCGCTCATCCCGGCGCTGACCGGGGCGGGGGCGAGCCGGGACGCGGTCCGCCGCCTGGTCGGGCGGACCGCTGCCGGCGTGGCGGCGGTGGCCGCGGCCGGTGGCCTCTTGGGGTGGCTGGCCGGCCCGGCGTTGGTGGGGGTGCTCTTCGGGGACCGCTACGCGCTCGACGGCGGCTCCCTCGCGGTGCTCGCCGTCGGCAGCGGGCTGTACCTGGGGCTGCTGCTGACCGGCCAGGCGCTGCTCGTCGACGGGCGGCACCGGGACGTGGCCACGGTGTGGGTCACCGGGCTGGCCGTCGCGGGGGTCGTGTTCGCCGTCGTCCCCGACCTCGTGCTCCGTGCCGGGCTGGCCTTCACCCTCGGGTCCGGGGCTGCGCTGGCGGTCAGCCTCGGGCTCCTGCTGGCCGGCCGGCGTGCCGCGGCCGGCGACCTCGTCGCGTCCACCGACGGAGAGAGAGGAGGCCGGGCATGACCGGTCCGCTGGACCTGCTGGTCGCCCTGGACTACTACACGCCCTACGTCAGCGGCCTGACCAACGTGGCGCGCGACGTCGCCGAGGGCCTCGCCGCGCGCGGGCACCGGGTCCGCGTGCTCACCAGCCGGCACGACCGGTCCCTCCCCGAGCGGGAGGTGCTCAACGGGGTCCAGGTGGAGCGGGCGCCGGTCCTGGCCCGGCTGGGCAAGGGGATCGCGGCTCCGTCGCTGGTCAGCCGGATCGGGCGGGCGGCCCGTGGGGCCGCGGTGACGAACCTGCACCTGCCCATGCCGGAGGCGGCGCTCCTCGCCGGCCGCCTGGCCTCCCCCGTGGCCACCACGTACCACTGCGACGTCAGCCTCCCGCCGGGAGCGGTCAACCGGCTGCAGACCGCGGGGGTGGACGCAGCCAGTCGCAGGGCCCTGACCAGGGCCGACGCTGTCGTGGTGACGAGTGAGGACTACGCGCGGTCCAGCCGGCTCTGGCCGGCCATGGACGGGCGGACGACGGTGATCCCCCCACCGTGCCACGCGCGCCCGGCCGGCCGGCCGCGGTTCCGGGAGACCGGGGGGCCGCACGTCGGCTTCCTGGGCCGGATCGTCGAGGAGAAGGGGCTGGAGTACCTGGTCCGGGCCTTCCGCGCACTCGAGGACCCGGACGCCCGCCTGCTCATCGGCGGCGCCTTCGCCGACGTGGCGGGAGGCTCGGTCGTGGCCCGGGTCCGGGCGGCGATCGGCGACGACACCCGCGTGCGCCTGCTCGGGTTCGTGCCCGACGAGGACCTCGCCGACCTCTACGCGTCACTCGACGTCTTCGCGCTGCCGTCGGTCAACGCCTTCGAGGCCTTCGGCATCGTCCAGGTCGAGGCGATGCTGGCCGGCGTCCCGGTCCTCGCGAGCGACCTGCCGGGCGTCCGGGTCCCGGTGCGGGAGACCGGTTTCGGCACCGTGGTCGCACCACGCGACGTCCCGGGCATCACGGCCGGCCTGCGCCGCCTGGCCACGGATCCACCCGACCCAGGGCGCGGCCGTGAGCAGGCGCGTGCGCGCTACTCCGTCTCGGCGGTGCTGGACGCGCACGAGGAGCTGTTCGCCCGTCTCGCGGTCGAGCGCACCGGGGGGCTGCTGAGCGATCCGCACCGACCCGGTCGGTACCGTCGGCCCCGCCCGGGTGGGCGCTGGAGCGGGTGAGGGGGACACGGGTGGCCGACGCCGACGGGCTGCACATCGCGGTCGTCTACGACTGCTTCTTCCCGGCCACCACGGGTGGCGGGGAGCGGCAGTACCGGGCGTTCGCCGAGCGGTTCGTCGAGCGCGGACACCGGGTCTCGTACCTGACGCGGCGACAGTGGGACGACACGCCACCTCCCGTCCCGGCCGGCCTCGAGGTGGTCGAGGTGGCCGGGCGTGCGCGGCTGTACGACGAGCACGGCGGCCGGCGGCTCCCCCCGGCCCTCGGCTTCGCGCTGGCCGTGTCCCGGCACCTGCTCCGCCGTCGGCGGCGGTACGACGCCGTCCTGGTGAGCGCGCTGCCCGCTCTCAACGTCCCGGCGGTCCGGCTCGCGCTCCTGGGCCGCCGGATGCCGATCTGCGCGGACTTCCTCGAGGTCTGGCGACCGGAGCAGTGGCGCCAGTACTCGGGCGCCGTGGTCGGGCGGATCGCCACGCTGCTGCAGCGGCTCGCGGTCCGACTCAGCCCACTCGCCAGCTGCCACTCACGCATGAACGGACGGCGCCTCGAGGCGGAGGGCCTGCGGACACCACCGGTGATCAGTCCCGGCCTGATCCACGGCGACACGCACGCCGAGGCCCGGCCGGTGCCCGACGAGCCGCCGACCGTGGTGTACGCGGGGCGCATGATCCCCGACAAGCGGGTGGAGTCGATCCCCGCGGCGCTGGCCGAGGCGGGGGCGCGGGTCCCCGCGCTGCGGGCGCGCCTGTTCGGCGACGGCGAGAGCCGCGCGGCGGTGGTGGCGGAGGTCGCCCGTCTCGGTCTGGACGACGTCGTCGAGGTCCCGGGCTTCGTCGCCCAGGACGAGCTGGAGCGCGCGATGGCGGGGGCGGCCTGCCTGGTCAACCCCTCCCGCCGGGAGGGCTACGGGCTGGTGGTCGTCGAGGCGTGCGCGACCGGGACACCCGTCGTGCTGGCCGAGGCGCCGGACAACGCCTCCCTGGAGCTGGTCGAGCCCGGGGTCAACGGAGCGGTCGCCCGCAGCACCGAGCCCGCCGACCTCGGCGCGGCGATCGCCGAGGTGGTGCTCGCCGGGGAGGCCCTGCGGCGATCGACCCGCGCGTGGTTCGAGGAGGCGGCCCGCACCCGCACCATGACCGCCGCTGCGGACGGTGTGCTGGCCGCGCTGACCAACGCCCGGGGTGCGGCTCCGCTGCCCTGACCCGGGCGGTGCGACACCGTCCCTCCCGGTGACCGCGGTGGCCCTGCGTCGACACACGACCCGGGAGCCGGACGTGCTGACGGACCACCACGTGCCGTCCTGAGCTCGCCCGCCTCCGGCCGGCGCGCCGCCGTCCGCGGGAGGCGGACCCGGTGCCACCGGACGGCCCTCCCGGTCCGACCCGTCATGGATCCCTGGAGTCCTGCCGATGACTGTCCCGGTGAGGACCGGTCCGGTCCTGACCGGTCCCACCCGGTGCGACCTGAGGGTCGCCACGAGACATGCCTGTGAGGTCACGTGTCCCGAGTCCACCGTCGTCGTGTGACGCTGGTGCTCGCCGCCCTGGGCGTCTCGGCGGCTGTCGCGGCCGCCGGTGCCGTCCTGGTCGCTCCTCGGTCCAGCGACGGGCCGGAGCAGGCCACGAGCACGGCGACGAGCGTGCCGTCGGTCACGGCGGCGCCGCCCGCGACGGCGTCGGAGACCGCCTCCTCCGTCCCGTCGTCCCCGCCTCCCCGTGACGGCGGCGGAGGGCTCCCCGTGGCCGAGGTCACCCCACCTGCACCCGAGGACGTCGCCACCGACGCACCGCCGCCTTCGGACGGTGACGCGCTGCAGGCCGTCCTCACGTCGGTCACCTGGGAAGCCGCAAACGCCGCGGTGCAGGCCACCGGCTACGTGTCCGGTGTCGTGGAGGTCGGCGGCACCTGCACCCTCACGCTGACCAGCGGCCCGACCGTCCTCAGCACCACCACGCAGGCGCTCGCCGACGCCAGCACGACCTCCTGCGGGCAGATCAGCCTCGCCGACCCGCGGCTGTCGACGGGCACGTGGCAGGCGGTGCTGAGCTACGTCTCCGACACCGGTGAGGGCGCGTCGCAGGCCGCCGAGGTGGTCGTCCCGTGAACCTCGTCGGCCCGTCCAGGCGCCTGCTCGGCCTCGCCGTCTCCGCGGTCTGCTGCGCCGCCCTCCTCATCGTCGGCGCCGGCACGCTGCCGGACGGCACCCCGGCCACCCCGCAGCTGGTGGAGACCGCGGACGTCAGCCAGTTCGACGCCGGCAACATCATCAGCGACGACGTCTTCTTCGACGCGACGTCGATGGACGCCGCTGCCGTCGCCGCCTTCATCAACGCCAAGGGCGCCTCCTGCCGCACCGGCTCCGACGGCACGCCGTGCCTGAAGGACTTCGTGCAGGACACCTACACTCGCAACGCCGACTCGCTGTGTCGCGGCACCTACACCGGCGCCGCCCGCGAGAGCGCGGCGACCATCCTTACCAAGGTCGCCCGCGCCTGCGGCGTCAACCCGCAGGTGCTGCTCGTGCTGATCCAGAAGGAACAGTCGTTGGTGACCAACGACGGTTCGACGCTCTGGGCCAACCGCTACAAGAGCGCCGCCGGCATGGGCTGCCCGGACACCGCGGCGTGCGACGCCGCCTACTACGGGTTCTTCAACCAGGTCTACGGCGCCGCCCGGCAGTTCCAGCGCTACGCAGCCAACCCCACCGGCTACGCGCACGTCGCCGGCCGGACGAACTTCGTGCGCTACTCCCCGAAGGCCGAGTGCGGGGGTTCCCAGGTCTACATCGCCAACCAGGCCACCGCGGGCCTGTACAACTACACGCCCTACCAGCCCACCGCGGCCGCCCTCGCCGCCGGGTACAAGGCGGCGAACGACACCTGCGCGGCATACGGCAACCGCAACTTCTACCTGTACTTCAACGACTGGTTCGGCTCGAGCACCGTGCCATACGTCTCCGGCGGCATCGCGGCGACGTGGAACGCGCTCGGCGGCGCCGGAGGCGTCCTCGGCCAACCCGTCACGCGGATGGTCTGCGGCCTGGAACAGGGCGGCTGCGCCCAGCACTTCCAGGGTGGCTCGGTCTACTGGACCGAGGCGACCGGTGCCCGGGCCGTGCTCGGTCCGGTCCGCGACCTGTGGGCCGCGAGGGGGTGGCAGAGCGGATCGCTCGGGTACCCCACGATGGACACCGTCTGCGGCCAGCGCGACGGCGGCTGCGCCCAGCACTTCCAGGGCGGCTCCGTCTACTGGAGTCCCGCGACCGGCGCCCGCGCGACCAGCGGTGCTGTTCGCAGCGCGTGGGCGGCCCGGGGATGGCAGGACGGCGTCCTCGGCTATCCGGTCACCGACCTCGTGTGCGGTCTGCGCCAGGGCGGGTGTGCACAGCACTTCCAGGGCGGCTCGCTGTACTGGACGGCGCCCACCGGGGCGCAGCTGACCGCGGGCGTGGTCCGGCAGACGTGGGCCGACAGTGGCTGGCAGGACGGGCCCGTCGGCTACCCGACGGCCGAGGTCGTCTGCGGTCTGACCGGCGGCGGCTGCCGGCAGGACTTCCAGTTCGGGTCGGTGACGTGGTCGCCGGCCACCGGTGGACGAGTGGTCTCGGGCGGCATCGGAGGACTGTGGGCAGCCGGTGGCGGTCAGGCAGGCTCCCTCGGCTACCCGACCGGCGCGATGGTCTGCGGTCTGAATCGCAGCGGCTGCAGCCAGCAGTTCCAGGGCGGGGTCGTCACCTGGAGTCCCCAGTCGGGCACCGCTGCCATGTCCGGCGGCATCCTGGCCGCCTGGGCGGCGAGCGGGCACGACCGGAGTTCCTTCGGCTATCCCACCGGCGCCATGACCTGCGGGCACTCCGGCGGTGGCTGCACGCAGCCGTTCCAATACGCCCAGCTGACCTGGTCGCCGGCCACCGGCACCCGGGCCCTGTCCGGCGGCATCGCCGCGCTCTGGGTGTCCACGGGCGGGGCCGACGGCCCGCTCGGCTACCCGACTATGGACATGGTCTGCGGCCTGCGCGGAGGCGGTTGTGCCCAGCACATGACCGGCGCCTCGGCCTACTGGTCCCCCACCACCGGCGTCTGGGCGTCCTGGGGTCCGGTCCGCGACGCCTGGGCCGCCACCGGCTGGGAGAACGGCTACCTCGGCTACCCGACGACGAGCACGACCTGCGGCCTGCGCGACGACGGTTGCACCCAGCGGTTCGCCGCCGGGGAGGTCGCCTGGTCGGCGGCGACCGGCGCCCACGCCGTGTCCGGGGGCTTCGGCGCCACCTGGGTGAACGAGGGACGGGCCGACGGTCCACTGGGCTACCCGACGAGCGACATGGCGTGCACCTCCGCCGGCTGCACCCAGCAGTTCCAGGGCGGCACCCTGTCGTGGGACTCCCGCACCCACGTGATCACTCGGCGCTGACCCGGCCGGACGAGCACGGTGTCGGACCGCTCGGCGGCCGCGGCGCCGTGCTCGTCCGGGTACCCTCGGTGAGGCCCTGCGCCGCCCACCGGCGCCCCGGCGGCTCTGGCGGCTCCTCGGCGTGACCGCCGTTCCTGGAGCGCAGCCGCCCAGGCTGACGCTTCGAGTCGACCAGAGTGAGGTACCCGACGAGATGGCAATGCACCGACCGGCCAGGACCCGTGGGGCATGACGACAACCCACGTCGCCGTCGACCTGATGCACCTGACGGGCCAGCGCGGAGGCACCGAAACCTACGCACACGAGCTGTACCGCGCGATGCCGGCCGTCGCACCCGACCTGCGGTTCACGGCACTGGTGAACGCCGGGACCGAGCTCCCCCTCGACTGGTTCCCCGGAGAGGTGCGACGCATCCCGATGTCCGGGCGCAACCGCGTCGTCTGGGCGGTGGCCGAGTCCCTGGTCGTCGGCCCGGTCGGCCGGCGGCTGGGCGCCGACGTGCTGCACTCCCCGGCCAACTTCGGGCCGGTCTTCCAGGCGCTTCCTACCGTCCTGACGGTGCACGACCTGCTGTCGTTCCGGTTGCCCGACGTGGCAGGCCCGATCGGCCGACCCGTCGGGGTCCTCTGCCGCCGCGCCGCCCGTGCCGCCTCACGGGTCCTCACCGACTCACAGGCCTCGGCCGCCGACATCTCCGAGTTCATCGGTATCGGTCCTGAGCGCGTGGACGTCGTCCCGCTCGCCGCCGGTCGTCCCGCGCCGCCGGACCCCGCCGACCGGCTCCCGGCCGCCGTGCCGGACACCGGCCGGCCACTGGTGCTCAGCACCGGCAACCGGCTCCCCCACAAGGACTTCCCGACGCTCCTGCGCGCGTGGAGCCAGGTGCCCGCCGACGGCCGTCCCCTGCTGGTGGTCACCGGCAGCCAGGGCGACGACCCGCTCCGCCCGCTGGTGACCGAACTGGGTCTCGAGAACGACGTCGTCCTGCTCGGCTGGGTGACGCGCGGTGAACTGGAGGCGCTGTTCGCCCGGGCCGACCTCTACGTATGCCCCTCCCTGTTCGAGGGCTTCGGCCTGCCCGTCCTGGAGGCGATGCAGCGCGGCTGCCCGGTGGTCGCGTCGGACATCCCGGTGCTGCGCGAGGTCGGCGGTGACGCGGCCCGCTACGTGGCCCCGGGTGACCCACGCACCTTCGCCGCGGCGGTGCAGGAGCTCATCGCCTCGCCGGGGCAGCGCGCCGCACTTTCCGCTGCCGGGCGTGCGCGAGCGGGGCGCTTCTCCTGGGAGACCACGGCCCGGCTGACGGCAGCGTCCCTACGCCGAGCTGTGGACGGCGCCCGCTCCTCCGGCGCGCGGACGACCGCCTCGTGAGCGCCTCACCGAGCACGCCCGGCAGCGGTATGTCGTCCGCGCCGGCGCCGGACGCCACCTCCCCGGTATCGATGAGCTCGACAGCGGCGGAGGGTTCCGGTGGCGGCGTGCGCTCGGGACTGACGGTCCTGACCGCATCCATGATCGGCCACGCGGGCAACTACCTGTTCTACGTGGTGGCGGCCCGGATGCTGGGGGCGGCACAGTTCGCCGAGGTCAGCGCCCTGATCGCCTACTCGCTCATCTGCTTCCAGCCACTGAACGGCGTCCAGGCGGCCGCCGCGCGGGACACCGCCCGCCTGGCCGGCCAGGGTGACGCTGCCGGTCTGTCGGGAGTGGTGCGCACGCTGACCCGCGGCAGCGCCTGGGGCGTGCTCGGTCTGACCCTCGCACTGCTCGCCCTCGGCCCGGTGCTGACGTCGTGGCTCGACCTGTCCACGTGGACCCTGGCGGCCGTCGCCGCACTGTGGATCCCGCTGGGCAGCGTGCTGCTGGTGGGCACTGGCATCCTGCAGGGGCTCGGTGGCTTCGGCCGCGTCGCCTTGGTCCTCGCGGGGCCCCTCGGCGCACTGCGCACCTTCCTGCTGCCGCTGTGCATCCTGCTGCTTGGCCTCTCCGGAGCCGTCTGGGCGATGGTCGCGGCCACGGTCGTGGGGCTCCTGCTGCTCGTCGGCCCCGTGCGCCGGGCCGCTCGTCCCGAACCCCGTGCCGTGAGCTTCGCGCCGGGCACCTCGATCCTCGCGCTGCTGGCCTTCGCCAGCCTGACCAACCTCGACCAGCTGGTCGCCAAGGCGACCCTCGCTCCCGAGGTGGCCGGCGTCTACTCGGCCGCGGCGCTCATGGGCAAGGTATCCCTCTACGCCCCGGCTGCCCTGACGATGGTGCTGCTGCCCCGGGTAGCCGCCGATCTGGCGCGCGGACGGGAGCCCGTCCGCCCAGTCCTGCTCACGATGGGCGTCACCGCCGTCACCGGCCTCGTCATCACCGCCGGCCTGGCGCTCGTTCCCAGCTCACTGCTGGCCGCGACCTTCGGCCCGGAGTTCGCCGACGCCGCCCGGCTGATGGTGCCGCTGTCCTTGGTGATGACGCTGGCGTCGCTGCTCTACGTCCACTTGACGCTGGCCATCGCCCGCGGCTCGTGGTCGTTCACGGCGCTGCTCCTCGTCACCGCCCTCGGCCATGCCGCGCTGCTGGCCATGTGGCACGGCTCCCCGAGTGGGGTGATCGCCGCCTCGGCGGTCGCCATCGGCGCCGCCACCCTGGTGCACGAGGTCGCCTCGCCGCACGGCACCATCCGCATGGTCCTGCGCGGGGTGGCCGCGCGGCAGGCGGCATCCGCCTGAGCGCCACCGAGTCCGCGCGGCGGCCAGCGCCCAGGGGCTGGGCCTCCCCGCGGACTCGTGGCGCTCGTGCCCGACGACCACTGCCCCCTCAGGGTGCCGCGGTGGCCTGCCGGGGTGCGTCGGCGACGGCGGCGGCCGGGTCTGGACGCACGCCGGCCGCGGTCGCACCACTGGTGGAGCGGAACCGGCGCAGCCGCAGGCTGTTGGAGACGACGAACACCGAGGAGAACGCCATCGCCGCGCCGGCGAGCATCGGGTTGAGCAGGCCGGCGGCCGCGAGCGGCAGCGCGGCGACGTTGTAGGCGAAGGCCCAGAACAGGTTCTGCCGGATGGTGGTCAGCGTCCGCCGGGACAGCCGGATGGCGTCGGCGGCGGCCCGCAGGTCACCGCGGACCAGGGTGAGGTCACCGGCCTCGATGGCGACGTCGGTGCCGGTGCCCATCGCCAGCCCCAGGTCGGCCTGGGCCAGCGCCGGGGCGTCGTTGACGCCGTCGCCGACCATCGCCACGACCCGGCCCTGCTCCTGCAGCCGCCTGACGACGTCGACCTTGTCCGCGGGCAGCACCTCGGCGACGACCTCGTCGATGCCGACCGCCGCAGCGACCGAGCGGGCGACGGTCTCGTTGTCGCCGGTCAGCAGGACCGGGGTCAGGCCCAGGTCGCGGAGCTGCCGGACGGCCTCGGCGGAGGTGTCCTTGACGGCGTCGGCGACGACGAGGACGCCGCGGGCGGCGCCGTCCCAGGCGACCGCGACCGCGGTCCTGCCCTCGGCCTCGGCCGCGGCCCGCGCGCGCTCCAGCTCGGCGCCGAGGGGCTGGGACCACTCGGCCAGCAGCCGGGGGCGCCCGACGAGCACCGCGTGCCCGTCGACGACGCCCTGCACGCCGAGGCCCTCGACGTTGGTGAAGCCCTCCACGGCCGGCAGGTCGCCGACCGCCTCGGCGGCGCCGGTGGCGACGGCCCGGGCGACGGGGTGCTCGGAGGCGTCCTCCAGGGCGCCGGCCAGCCGCAGCACCTGCCGGCGGTCCTCGCCCGGCGCGACGACGACGTCGAGCAGGGTCATCCGGCCGGTGGTGACCGTGCCGGTCTTGTCGAGCACGACCGTGTCGACCCGCCGGGTGTCCTCCAGCACCTCGGGGCCTCTGATCAGGATGCCGAGCTGCGCGCCGCGCCCGGTGCCGACCATGAGCGCGGTCGGCGTGGCCAGCCCCAGCGCGCAGGGGCAGGCGATGATCAGGACGGCGACCGCGGCGGTGAACGCGGCGGCCAGCCCGCCGCCGGTGCCCAGCCAGAAGCCGAGGGTGCCGACGGCCAGGGCGATGACGACCGGCACGAAGACGCCCGAGACGCGGTCGGCCAGGCGCTGCACCTCGGCCTTGCCGTTCTGCGCGTCCTCCACCAGGCGGGCCATCTGCGCGAGCTGGGTGTCGGCGCCGATCCGGGTGGCCCGCACGACCAGCCGGCCGCCGGCGTTGACGGTGGCGCCGGCGACGGCGTCGCCGGGGCCGACCTCGACCGGCACGGACTCGCCGGTGAGCATCGAGGCGTCCACGGCCGAGGAGCCCTCGGTGACCACGCCGTCGGTGGCGACCTTCTCGCCGGGGCGGACGACGAACAGGTCGCCGACGGTCAGCCGGTCGACCGGGATCCGCTGCTCGCGCCCGCCGCGCAGGACCGAGACCTCCTTCGCGCCGAGCTCGAGCAGGGCGCGCAGCGCGGCGCCGGCGCGGCGCTTCGAGCGGGCCTCGACGTAGCGCCCGGCGAGGATGAACGTGGTCACCCCGGCGGCGGCCTCGAGGTAGATGTTCCCCGCTCCGTCGCTGCGGGCGATGGTCAGCTCGAACGGGTGCGTCATGCCCGGCTCGCCGGCCGTGCCCCAGAAGAGCGCGTACAGCGACCAGGCCAGCGCGGCGAGGGTGCCCATCGAGACGAGCGTGTCCATCGTGGACGTGCCGTGGCGCAGGTTGGTCCACGCGGCCCGGTGGAACGGCCACGCACCCCAGACCACCACCGGAGCCGCCAGGGTGAGCGACAGCCACTGCCAGTTGGTGAACTGCAGCGCCGGGACCATCGCCATCGCGATGACCGGGAGGGTCAGGACGGCGGAGACCACCAGCCGCTGCCGCAGCCCGCGGACGGGGTCGTCGGCCTCGGCGGCCGCCGGCTGCCCGGCCGCCGGGGGCTCGGGCAGGTGCGCGGTGTAGCCGGTCTTCTCCACCGTCGCGATCAGCTCGTCGGGGGTGACGTCACCGGTGACGGTGACCCTCGCCTTCTCGGTGGCGTAGTTGACCGTGGCGGTGACGCCCTCGAGCCGGTTGAGCTTCTTCTCGATGCGCGCCGCGCACGAGGCGCAGGTCATCCCGCCGATCGCCAGCTCGACCTGGCCGCCGCCGGCCGCGGCCGGTGGGGTCGTGCGCTCAGTCGCGGAGCTCATCGTCTTCTTCCTTCGGGACTGCTGGGGTGGGCCGGGGGTGCGTGGCCTCAGCCGTGGCCGTGGCCGTCGTCGGCGTGGCCGTCCTCGGCGGCGGGGCCCGGGGTCGCCGTGCCGCCGCCGGCCGCCGTCTCCCCGGCGCGCACGGTGAACTCGGCGGTGCGCACGACGTCACCGTGCTTGAAGTCCAGGAACAGCCGGTAGTCCCCGGCCGAGGGTGCGGTGGCGGAGAAGGTGATGCCGGGCCCCGGCTGTGTGGTGCCGTCGCCGGGCTCGCCGGCCGGGTGCACGTGCAGGTAGGCCAGGTCGCCGTCGCGGAGGGCGACCAGGTGCCCGTAGGCGGCCAGGTACGGCTGCAGGTCGGTGACCGGCTGCCCGTCCCGGCTGACCGACAGGGTCAGCTCCGACTCCTGCCCCGGGACCAGCCGGCCGTCGAGGGTGACGGTGTACCCGTCGACCTCGGCCGTGGCCGACGGCTCGGGCAGCGGCTGCGGGACGTGGTCGCCGGCGACGGCGACGTCGGTGCCCAGGACGAGCGCGGGGTCCTCGCCGGCGGGGTCGAAGTCGGCGAACAGCCGCCAGGTGCCGGCGGTCAGCTCGAGCGGGATCGACCAGGTGCCGTCGGCGGACAGCTCCGGGTGCACGTGCTGGTAGCCGGTCAGGTCCCGGCGCACCGCGATCAGGTGCAGGTCCTCGTCGTGGGCGGGGTCGTAGGCGGTCACCGGCTGCCCGTCGGGACCGAGGACGCGGAAGGACACCGGGGTGGCCGCGCCGGCCGGCAGGGACCCGTCGGCGTCGAGGGTGTAACCGCTCCCGGAGACCTGCAGGCCGCCGGGCGCGTGGTCGCCGGCGGCGGGTGCCGCTGCGCCGGGGTCCAGCGCGGATCCCGCATGGGTCCCGCCGTGGGGAGCGGCCTCGTGGCCGGCCGCGTCGTCGGCGGCCGCGCCGACGGGGCCGACCGCCTGGCCGATGCCGGCGGCCGCACCGAAGACGGCGACCAACCCGAGCGTGTAGGCGCCGAGCCGGGCAGGGGTGTTCACGGCACGTCCTCCGGTCAGGAGCGGACGAGGCGGGCGATCGCCTCGGAGGCCTCGCGGACCTTCGCGTCGGCCTCCGGGCCGCCCTTCTGCGCGGCGTCGACCACGCAGCCGGCCAGGTGCTCGTCGAGCAGGCCGAGGGAGAACGACTGCAGGGCGCGGGTCGCCGCCGACACCTGGGTCAGGATGTCGATGCAGTACTTGTCGTCCTCGACCATGCGCTGCAGCCCGCGGATCTGGCCCTCGATGCGGCGCAGCCGCTTGAGGTGCTCGTCCTTCGCGTGGGTGTAGCCGGCCATGTCTGTCGGTCTCCTCGTCGGGTGGGACGGATCGGGTGGGTCGCCGGTCAGCCGGGGACGACCTCGTAGCCGGCCTCGTCGACGGCGGCGGCCACCGCGTCGTCGGACACCGGCCGGTCGGCCTCGACGGTGACCCGGCCGGCGGCCAGGTCGACCTGCACGCCGGTCACCCCGGGGATCCTCGAGACCTCGTCGGTCACCGCGCTCGCGCAGTGGCTGCAGGTCATGCCCCGGACGGCGTAGTCGGTGGTGCTCACGGTCGCTCTCCTCTCGTACCGGTACCCCCTAGTGGTACCTAGTACAGGGTATACCCCCACCCGGTACCTCTCGCAAGTGCCGGCACGCCGGACGGGACCGGCGGCCGTCGGGCGTGCCGGGTGAGCTGGTCCGCCGGCCACGCGGACGCCACGATGACCAGGTGACCGGCGCCCGGTGCCGGCGAGGCGGTGAGCACGGAGATGACGGCGACCGACATCCCCCCGCGGGACCCCGGGGAGGTCATCCGGACGCCGGATCAGCGGATCCGGGTCTTCGTCAGCTCCACCCTGGGTGAGCTGGCCGAGGAGCGGCGTGCGGTGCGGGGCGCGATCGAGCGGCTGCACCTGGCGCCGGTGATGTTCGAGCTCGGTGCCCGTCCGCACCCGCCGCGGGACCTGTACCGCGCCTACCTCCGCCAGTCACACGTGTTCGTCGGCATCTACTTCCAGCGCTACGGCTGGGTGGCCCCCGGTGAGGAGGTCTCCGGGCTCGAGGACGAGTTCCGGCTCAGCGACGGGATGCCGCGCCTGCTGTACCTCAAGCGACCTGCGGAGGCGGTGGAGCCGCGTCTCCAGGCCATGCTCGACGAGGTCAGCGAGCACGGCAGCGCCTCCTACCGGCACTTCACCGACGCCACCGAGCTCGCCGGGCTGCTCGAGGACGACCTCGCCGCGCTGCTGAGCGAGCGGTTCATGACCCCGGCCCCCGCCGCTGCGGCAGCCCCGGACGGCCGGCGGGCCCGACCCTCCGCGGCGCCGGTGCCGCTGACGGCGACGGTGGGCCGTGACCGGGACGTCGCCGCCGTCTCCGAGCTGCTCGGCGGGGAGGCGCGGCTGGTGACGGTGACCGGCCCGGGCGGGGTGGGCAAGACCCGCCTCGCCCTCGAGGTGGCCCGCGTGGTGGACGAGCGTTTCCCCGACGGTGTCGCGTTCGTGCCGCTGGAGGACGTCCCGGTCGCCGACCTCGTCCTGCCGACGCTCGCCGGGGCGCTCGGCGTGCCCGGGGCCGGCAGCCGACCGCTCCTCGACCGGCTCGTCGACGACCTGCGCGGCCGGCAGCTGCTGGTGGCACTCGACAACATGGAGCACCTGCGGACCGCCGGCCCGGCCCTGGCCGCGCTGCTCGGCCGCTGCCCGTGGCTCGCGCTGCTGGTCACCAGCCGGCAGGCGCTGCGGCTGCGCGGCGAGCGGGAGTACCCGCTCTCGCCGCTGCCGGTCCCGGCCGACGACGAGCCGGTCGCTGCCGCGCCGGCCGTGCAGCTGTTCGTCCAGCGGGCGGCCGACGTCCACCCCGGCTTCACACTCACCGAGGGCAACCGGGCCGCGATCGCCGAGATCGTGCGCCTGCTCGACGGCCTGCCGCTGGCCATCGAGCTGGCCGCGGCCCGCGCCCGGCTGTTCTCCCCCGTCGCGCTCGCCGACCGGCTGACGCAGCGGCTGGACGTGCTCGGCGGGGGCCCGGACGACCTGCCGGCCCGGCAGCGCACCCTGAGGGCGACCTTGGACTGGAGCTGCCGACTGCTCTCCCCGGCCGAGCAGGCGCTGTTCGCCCGGCTGAGCGTGTTCGCCGGCAGCGCGACGCTCCCGGCGGTCGAGGCGGTGTGCGGTGACGACACCGTGCCGGACGTGCTCGGCGGGGTGTCCTCGCTGCTGGAGAAGAACCTGCTGGTCGCCGACGTCACCGACGACCCGCGGGTGGGCATGCTGCACGTCGTCCGCGCCTACGCCGCCGACCTGCTCCAGGAGCGCGACGAGACCGAGCGGTTCGGCGAGCGGCACGCCCGCTGGTTCGCCGAGCTCGTCGAGCCCGCCGACATCCTCACGCACGACGACGCGCCCAGGTCGTGGCCGCTGCTGGCACGCGAGGCCGACAACCTCCTCGCCGCCGCTCGCTGGGCCGCGGGCCGCGGCGCGGTCGACGTGGTCACCGCACTGGCCCGCCGGCTGTGGCCGTGGCTGATCTACGGCGGTCGGGTCGGCGAGCTGCGCGACGTCGCCCCGGCGGCCACCGACACGGCAGGCGGCGATCCGGCGAGCCGGGAGCAGGCCTTCCTGCACAGCGTCGCGGTCTGCTACGCGCAGACCCAGACCGGGGACCACGCCGCCGCGCTGGCCACGGCCGAGCAGGCCCTGCACCTCGCAGGGGACACCTCGGACCGGGACACCGCGCTGCTCGCGACCGCGGTGCGGCTGCTCCGCGGCGCGCTGCGGCTGTCCCTGGGGCAGACCGCCGGTGTCGCCGACGACCTGGACACCGCCCTGGCCACCGCTCGGCGCCAGGACAACGCCTGGCTGCTCGGGCACGCCACCCTGCACCACGGTGTCTGGCGGGCCCTCATCGGGGATCCCGCCGGGGCGCGCGCCGACCTCGACGAGGCCGCCGCCGTCGCCACCGCGATGGGCCACGACGTCCTCCTCGCCCAGGCGGTCGGGCACCTGGCCGTCCTCGACCTGCTCGCCGGTCACCTGGACGAGTCCGTGGAGCGCCTGCGCCAGCAGATCGAGCACCTCCGGCGGGCCGGCAACCTCGAGGGACTGGCCACTGCCCTGGACACCACGGCGGCGCTGGCAGTCCGGCAGCAGCACTGGGAGACCGCGGCCCGGGCCGCTGCTGCCGCGGAGGCGCTGCGCGGCCGTGTCGGGCTACCCGCCCGGCCGATGACCCGGGACCTGCACGAGGCCGCGGTGGCCGCGACGCTGCGGCGCCTCGGCGACCGCGAGCCCGAGATCCGGGCGTCGGCGAGCGCGGCTGACCCGTGGGTGCTGATCGACGAGGCGCTGGGCGAACTCGCGACCGGGCCCGGAGCCCGGCGCAGCGGCTGACCCCTCGGCCTCGGCCCGTCCGGTGCCGGGGGACGAGCGTCTCAGCGTCCGGCCCGGGTGAGTCGCCGGGGGCGGGCGGTGACGACCGGGGCGGTCAGCCCGATGGCCCCGCGCAGCGCGCGGGGGAAGCGCGGGATGCGGGCGTAGTCGATGCCGCCCCAGGGCGGGCGCGGGTCGTAGTCGACGGCCCGTTGCACGCGGCGAGCAGTGGCCTCGTCGGTCAGGCGGGCGGCGAGGTGCAGGGCCATGTCGATGCCGGCGGAGACCCCGGCGGACGTGATCAGGTCGCCGTCCTCGACCCATCGGCGCTGGTGGTACGTGGCACCCAGGCCCGCGAGGATGCCGGAGTAGAACCAGTTGGTCGTGGCGTCGCGCCCCTCGAGCAGCCCGACCGCGCCGAGGACGAGCGAGCCGGTGCACACCGAGGTGACCAGGTCGGCCGAGGCGGCGGCGGACCGCACGTAGTCGCGGACCAGGGGGTCGGTCATCGCGCGGATGGTGGGCACCGCGCCGCCGGGCACGAGCACGATCGCCGGGTGCGGGACCTCCTCGAAGGTCCGGTCGGGGACCACCGCCACGCCCACGTCGGTCGGCACCGGCTCCCGGCGGGCCCACACGGTCACGGGGCGATGGCCCGGCACGAACCGCTGCAGTGCGGTCAGCACCTGCAGCGGTCCGACCAGGTCCAGCACGGTCAGCCCGGGGTAGAGCACGAAGGCGACGAGCCGCGCGTCGCCTCCCCCGGGATCGGCGGTGGGCGCGCTGTCGGGGTCGCGCAGTGTCCGGGCGAGATCGTCGTCGGAGGGGTCCGGCCCCACCCGGCCGAACGGCGGCTGCGGGTCGTACTCCGCGGACAGCTGGGTCAGCCGGGCGATGGTCGTGCCGCGCAGCCGGGCCAGCAGGGACAGGGTCATGTCCATGCCGGCCGTGCCGCCGGCGGCGGTGTGCAGCCGGCCGTCGGCCCGCCACCGCTCGGTGGCGGGGATCGCGCCCAGCTTCTCCAGCGGCTCGCGGAAGGCCCAGTGGACGGCCGCCCGCCGACCGCCCAGCAGGTCGGCCGCGGCCAGCACGAGAGCCCCGTTGCCGGTGGAGCCGACGACCTCCGCCCCGGTGGCGGCCGAGCGGACGTAGGACAGCAGCCGCTCGTCCTCGGCCGCCGCGAGGGTGGCCGCGCCGCCGCCGGGCACGATCACCGCCCACGGGTTCGGTACCTCCGCGAAGGTGGCGGCCGGCTGCAGCTGCAGCGGCGTGTCGGTGGCCAGCGGCTCGGCGCGCTCGCCGACCACGACCGTGCGGTACCCCATGCCGCCGATGCCGGGGCCCATCAGCACGGTGAGCGGGCCGATCAGGTCCAGCGGCGTCACGCCGGGGTAGACCGGGAACGCGAGGACCTTCTCGGTGCGGGGCATGGCGGTCTCCTTCGGGTGCTCGGCGTGGTTCAGTTCCGGACGTGGTGCGGGGCCGCCTCCGCGTCGGGCGCACCGCGCGGCCCGGGCGCGGATGCGCTGCTCCTCGCGGCGGCGTCGACCACGTGGGCGGCGTCGTCGGCGACGAAGCCCAGCAGCGCCGAGCCCCGCGTGTGCTGCCAGGACAGGCCGAGGAAGTACAGCCCGGGGACTTCGGTGACGCCGCGGCGATGGGCGACGCGGCCGTCGCGGAGCACGTCGGGGATGTCGATCCAGGAGTGGTCGGGCCGGTAGCCGGTGGCCCAGACGACGACGGCGACCTCGTTGCTGGCGCCGTCGGCGAAGCGGACGGTGCGACCGGCGGCACCGACCAGCCGCGGTCGGAACTGGACGCCTGCCCGCTGCAGCCCGCGCCGGCTGCTGCCGATGAGGAACTCGCCGCGGGTCTGCATCCGCCGTCCGAGCCGGGAGCCGGCGGTCACCCGCATCAGACGGAGCCGGGTCAGCCACCAGAACAGGTCGCGGTCGAGCAGCCGCTGCGGCAACGCCGGGTACGCCGAGCCGACCGACAGCTCGACCGCCCGGGTCCCGGCCAGCTCCTCGGCGATCTGGAAGCCGGAGTTGCCCCCGCCGACCACCAGGACGGGCCCCTCGGGCAGCGCCGCGGGGCTGCGGTACCCGGAGCTGTGCAGCTGGGTCACCGAGGCGTCCAGCCCGGCGGCCAGCGGGGGGACGAACGGGGTCTGGAACGGTCCGGTGGCGACGACGACCTGCCGGGCGTCGTACGTCCGGTTGGCGGTGGCGAGCCGGAACCCGCCGTCGGTGCGTTCCAGCCGGGTGACCCGCGCGTCCAGCTGCACCGGCAGGTCGAAGGCGGCGGCGTAGTCGCGCAGGTAGTCGGCGACCGCCTCCTTGCCCGGGTAGCTGCCGGCCGGCGCCGGGAACGGCAGGCCGGGCAGCGCGTCGTGCTCGGCCGGGGTGAACAGCCGCAGCGAGTCCCACCGCGTGTGCCAGGTGTGCCCGAGCTCCGGCGCGGCCTCCAGGACCAGGAACCGGAGCCCCCGCTCGCGCAGGTGCCAGGCGGCGGCCAGGCCGGCCTGCCCGCCGCCCACCACCACGACGTCGAAAGGCTCGGCCGGGGGGGTCACGGGGTCACCGCCCGGTCGACGGTGAAGCTGAACATCATCCCGGCGTGCATGTGCTCGGCGATGTGGCAGTGCGCCATCCACAGGCCGGGGTTGGTGACGTCGAGGAGGACGTCGACGGTCTGTCCGGTCGGGATGAGCACGGTGTCCTTCCACACCAGGTTGGGCTCGGGCACGCCGTCCCGGGCGAGGACGAGGAACCGACCGGCGCCGTGGACGTGGAACGGGTGGTGCATCGGGTGGTCGGAGTCCATCTCGTTGACCAGCCGGATCTTGACCCGCTGTCCGGCGGTGAACCGCCAGTCGACCGGCAGCCCGTCGCGGCCGGCGGTGCGG
Source organism: Geodermatophilus sp. SYSU D00696 (assembly GCF_054050235.1). NCBI lineage: Bacteria > Bacillati > Actinomycetota > Actinomycetes > Geodermatophilales > Geodermatophilaceae > Geodermatophilus > Geodermatophilus sp. SYSU D00696. The sequence goes on from NZ_JBJGYY010000003.1 coordinate 182,893, forward strand.
TCGAGCAGCTTCCAGCGCATCGTCTCGGCGGTGGTGGTCCGGTTCACCTCGGCCATCTCGTCCTCCCACTCGATCCCGTCGGCGGTGGCGGGACCGTGGTGGTGGGCGTGCGGGGAGGCGGCGTCGTGGCCCGTGTCGTGGCCCGTGTCGTGGCCGACGGCGGCGCCGGCCGGGGTCGTCGCCATCAGCCTCATGCCGCACCTCGGGCAGCGCCCGGGCTGTTCGCTGACCACCTCGGGGTGCATCGGGCAGGCGTAGGTCACCGGGCCGGCCGCCGAGGCCGCGCCCGGGTCGTCCATCTCCGCGACGATGGCGAGGGTCTTGTCCGGCGGCGCGGCCAGCCACGCGCCGAGCCGCTCCCGCTCGGCGGCCAGCTCCGGTGCGGTGCGCAGCGCCTCGAACTGCTCGGCCAGCGGCGGCTCGGCGACCTCGTCGCTGACCGTGATCGTCGCCAGCCGGTGGGTCCGGTTCGGGGTGCGGTGCTCCAGCGCGAACTCGCCCGGCCGGTCGAACAGCACGTCGACGACGGCCCGCTCCGACGGCGCCAGCACCACGTCGTCGACGAACTGCTCGTGCTCCACCCGGCCGCTGTCCCCGCCGACGAGCTTCATCCGCGCTCCGGGCACGCCGATCCGGAAGACGCGGCTGTTGGCCGTGTCGACCAACCACAACCGGAGGACCTCACCGGTCCTCGCGGTGAACGCCGGGGCTGTCTCGCCGCCGGTGAGCATCAGGTTGCCGTAGCGGCCCATCGCCGCGTAGCTGGTCTCGGTGCGGCTGAACGGGGCGATCACACCGTCCTCGAGCAGCAGGTCGTCGAGGGTGAGCACCACGTCGCGGTGCGCCGGTGGCCAGTAGTCCGGCTCGGTCGGCTCGACCAGGATGCAGCCGTAGAGACCCAGCTCCTGGGTGACGTCCTCGCGGACGTGCGGGTGGTACCAGTACAGCCCCGGGTCGGGGAACTGGATGCGGTAGGTGAACTCCCCGCCCGGCGGGATCGGCGCCTGGGTCTCGTGCGGCACCCCGTCGAAGCGGTTCTCCAGGCGCAACCCGTGCCAGTGCACCGTGGTGTCCAGGTCGGTGCCGTTGCTGACGTGCACGACGACCTCCGAGCCCTGCCGCACCTTCAGCGTGGGGCCGGGGATCGAGCCGTTGTAGCCGAGCATCCGCACCGTGGTGTCGCCCAGCCGCTTCGCGACCGGAGCAGGGCGCAGGCGCAGTTCGTCGCCGGGGCCCAGCACGAGCACCTCGGGCCGCGTGGCCTCCGGCAGGTCGGTGGTGTCGGTGGAGAAGGTGTCCACGGGAGGTCCTCCGGTGGGTGGGTGACGGGTCCTCGGCCACGGCGGGCCGGGGCGGTGAGGCGGAGCCCGCCCCGGGACACGGGCGCACCGGGCACGCGGTCCCCGCGACGGCGCGACGTCGTCGACAGCTCGGTGCTCATGGCGCCTCCCGGGCGGGCTGCCAGTCCAGCCCCCTCGGGGTGACCTGTCCAGACGCCTCCGCACGGCGGGCGCTCCTCGGCGGTCACCGGGCCCGGATCCGGACGTGTCCGATGACCGGCCCGCGCGGCCGACTGCCGCATCCGCCTCCACGGCCGCACACGACCGCGGGCCAGGGAGTCCCCACCGCATGGAGCACGGGTTCCGCACACCGGTGCCACTGGAGCCCCACCCCGACAGCCTCGCCATGCGCACCGATGAGGTGTCCGTTGCGGGCATCGCGGCCGGCAGCGGCACCGAGGTGCTGCGCCCCTCCGACGGCGAGCTCCTGTGCCCGATGCGACGGCACCGGCGAACCCACGTCGGCACGGCTGCGCGGCCGTGGGCTCCGGCGGCCTCACGAGGAGCCCTCGCCACCGCTCGGCGCCGACCTGAGCCGGAGCGAGCACGCGCGGTTCGCGCGGGACGCGCACAGCGCGCTGCAGAGGATGGTGGCCGCGATGACCGCGCGCGCCCTGGAGGAGGCACGAGCGACCGCGGAGAACGTCCGGCTGCTGCTCCAGCCGGCTCCCGACCCGACGGCGACGCCTCCAGGAGACACCGCCGGCCGGCGGCCCGGTCGGCCTCAGCGGTACCGGAGGCGCTCGGCGAGCCGCGCCAGGTCCTTCCTCATCGCGCCCTCCATGGCCCTCGCCATCACCCGAGCACCGATCTTCGCGAACCCGCTCGGCGCGCCGCGGTTGCGCAGCCTCATCCGGGTCCCGCCCGGCACCGACTCCCACGTGTAGGTGGTCTCCATCGGGAACGGCCCGTCGGCGGTGCGCATCACCAGCCGATCACCCGGCTCGAGCTCGACCACCTCGTAGGTGTAGCTCAGCCGGCGACCCAGGAAGCGGGCCTCGAAGTCCATCCGGGAACCGACTGCGACCGGCGGCGGGGTCTGCCAGTTCACCGACACGATGTTGGCGTACCACTGCGGCGCGTTGCTCGGGTCGCCGGCGTAGGACGCCACGACCTCGCGGGGGTGGGGGATGACGGCCTCCACGGCGACGTCGACATCCATGTCCCGAGCATGGCCCCTCATCGCGGGTCGGCGCGCAGCTCCGGCTCGCACCCGCACCGGCGTCGCGGAGTCCGCCCGGCAGCTCCGTGGTGGCGACCCGGGTGGTGCCGACCAGGTCGGCGAGCGCTCGCCGGTCAGCCGGATCTCCGGTCCGCGAGGTGAGAGCAGTCCGGTCTCCGGGGAGACCTGTCGTGGCGGTGAGCGGAGAGGACGCAGGCTCCTTCCTACCGGAGGAGGCTCCGCGCGATGACCATCCGCTGGATCTGGTTGGTGCCCTCGTAGATCTGGGTGATCTTGGCGTCGCGCATCATCCGCTCGACCGGGAAGTCCTGCGTGTAGCCGGCGCCGCCGAAGAGCTGCACGGCGTCGGTGGTGACCTTCATGGCCACGTCGGAGGCGAAGGCCTTGGCGGCGGCGCACAGCCGGCCGAGGTCGGGGTCCACCTTGCCGCCGGAGTTGCCGGCCTCGCCGCGGGCGGCCGCGACGTAGACCAGGTGCCGGGCGGCCTCGATCTGCATGGCCATGTCGGCGAGCATGAACTGCACGCCCTGGAAGTCGCTGACCGCGCGGCCGAACTGCTTGCGCTCGCGGGTGTACTCGACGGCGGCGTCGAGCGCGCCCTGGGCGATCCCGACGGCCTGCGCGCCGATGGTCGGGCGGGTGTAGTCCAGCGTGCGCAGCGCGGTCTTGAAGCCGGTGCCGGGCTCGCCGATGACCCGGTCGGCCGGGATGGTGCAGTCGGTGAAGTAGAGCTCGCAGGTGGGCGAGCCCTTGATGCCCATCTTCCGCTCCTTCGGGCCCACGGCGAAGCCCGGGTCGTCGCGGTGGACGGCGAAGGCGGAGATGCCGTTGGCCCGCTGCTCCGGGTCGGTGACGGCCATGACCGTGTACCACTCGGAGACGCCGGCGTTGGTGATCCAGGCCTTGGTGCCGTTGAGCACCCAGGTGTCGCCGTCCCGCCGGGCCCGCGTCTTCATCGAGGCGGCGTCGGAGCCGGCCTCCCGCTCGGACAGGCCGTAGCTGATCATCGCGTCACCGGCGGCGATCGGGGCGAGCACCTGCTGCTTGAGGTCCTCCGACGCCGACAGGATCACCGGCATCGAGCCGAGCTTGTTGACCGCCGGGATGAGCGAGGCCGAGACGTCGACCCGCGCGACCTCCTCGATGACGATGCAGGTGGCGACCGCGTCGGCGCCCTCGCCGCCGTACTGCTCGGGGATGTGGGTGGCGTGGAAGCCGGCCGCCGTCAGCGCCTTCTGCGCCTCGATCGGGTACCGCGACTCGGCGTCCACCTCGGCCGCGTACGGCTTGATCTCCCGCTCCGCGAGGTCCCGGACGGCGGCCCGGATCGCGTCGTGCTCCTCGGTCAGCTGGTACAGCCCTGCACTACTCACGGGTAGATGCTAGGACGCCCTCGCGGTGATCAGGAGCGGCCGGTCCGTGCGTGGCGTCGGGACGCTGACCACCGGGGTGGCCCCGTACAGCTCGGTGGCGATCGTCAGCTTGCGGGCACGGACCGCCTCCCCGGTGGCGGCCAGTGTGCCCGGGCGGCCGGTCGCGGGATCCACCACTCGGGCGCTGCCCGGCTGGAGGAGGTGCCAGGCCGAACCCGCCTCCAGCAGGGAGCCGTGTTTCACGTCGTAGTAGCCGGGCCGGACGGGCACGGCGATCCCCCGGGCACCGACGGCCGAGGCGATCAGGTGGGGGTGGAAGCGGGTGCTGAACCACCGCTGGTGGGCCCCCGCGGGCATCCCGCGCTCGAGCAACTCGACCCAGGGCACGAACACCAGACCCGGCAACAGCCCGGCGAGCCGGTCGAAGACGCGACGGTCGACCCGCGGGATGCACTCGAGCACGGCCGTGCGGGCCGGGTCGACGCCCCAGTGGTCGAGGTGGGTCAGGCACTGCTCGGTGAGCCGCTCGCAGCCCGACCCCTCCAGCAGGTCGTCCTGCACGCAGACGACGGCGTCGATCTCCGTGGCCCGTTCGGCGTCGACGAGCGTCGACATCTCGGCGAGCCACAGGTCGTCACCCGAGTGGGCTCCGGGGCGGCCGAGCAGCCCGGCGCTCGCGCTGTCGCGGACGTCCACCGTGTCCAGCCGCCGGACCAGCCGCCGGGTCAGGGCGACCGCGTCGTCCCCCAGGGGCGCGAGGCCCTGGCCGGTCATGGCCGTGCGCGCCCCGTGCCGCGCAGCCCAGTCCAGGGCCGCGAGGAGGCCGAGGTGCCGCGGCCAGACGCCGTTGACGAAGCCGCCACCGATCAGGTGGACGACCGAGGCCTGACCGAAGCGGCGCAGTCCCGGGACCCACCGCGGCGCCTGACCGTGGTCGTCGAGTGCGCCGGCGACGAAGGACACGACCTCCCAGGCGTCGTCGGACGGCGCCTCCCAGCAGAGCCGGAACAGCGTGTCGACACACCGCAGCCTGGGGTGAGCGTCGGCCAGCAGCGCCTGCGCGCCGGCGGGGTTGGGGCAGTCCAGCCAGACGTCCACGTCCGGCGCACGCACGGCGAGCTCCCGCAGCCAGGTGCGGGTGATGAGCTCGTCACCGACGTTGGGGTGTCCGGCAGTGGAGATGAGGTAGTGCACGTCCGCTCCGGTTCTCGTGGCACCGGACCGAGCCGACGCTGCCGTCAATCAGCTCACGGTAAGAGCTCAACCACCCTGCGTGAGGTACCGGACGGGGGTCCTGTCACGGCTGGGGCGGTTGGTGACCAGAGAGGCGGTCGCGCAGCGCGGCGTCGCGGGCCGCCACGGAGTCGGCGAGGTCGGCCTGGAACCGCTCGACCGCCGCCCGCAGCCGCGGGTCCGCGGCGGCCAGGATGCGGACGGCGAGCAGCCCGGCGTTGCGCCCGCCGCCGATGGACACCGTGGCCACCGGCACGCCCGCCGGCATCTGCACGATCGACAGCAGGCTGTCGAGGCCGTCGAGCCGGTCCAGCGGCCGGGGGACGCCGACGACCGGCAACGGGGTGGCCGCGGCGAGCATGCCGGGCAGGTGGGCCGCTCCCCCGGCCCCGGCGACGAGCACCCGCAGGCCCCGCCCGGCCGCCGAGGTGGCGTAGTCGAGCATCCGCTGCGGCGTGCGGTGCGCGGACAGCACGTGCACCTCGTACGGGACGCCGAACTCGGCGAGCGCCTGTGCGGCGGGTTCCATCGTCGGCCAGTCGGAGTCGCTGCCCATGACGACGCCGACGAGGGGGCTGCCGACGAGCGGGTCCACTCAGTGCTCCCGGGGGAAGGCGAAGGCGGGGTCGACCACGCCGTCGGCGAGGTAGCGGGCCGCGGCGAGCGCGCGGGCGCGGACCTCCGCGAGGTCGTCGCCCAGCGCGGTGACGTGGCCGAGCTTGCGGCCGGGGCGCTGGCCCTTGCCGTACCAGTGCAGCTTGACGTCGGGCCAGTGCGCCATGAGGTGGTGCACCCGCTCGTCGACGCCGGGGCCGTCCCAGCCCTCCGCCGACGCCGCCCCGCCGAGCACGTTGGCCGTGACCACGACCGGCGCGGTCATCGCCGTCGACCCCAGGGGGTAGTCGAGGACGGCGCGCAGGTGCTGCTCGAACTGGCTGGTGCGCGCGCCCTCGATCGTCCAGTGCCCGGAGTTGTGCGGGCGCATCGCCAGCTCGTTCACCAGCACCCCGTCGGCGGTCCGGAACAGCTCCACGGCCATGACCCCGACGACGCCCACCCGGTCGGCGACGCGGACGGCGAGCTCCTGGGCGGCCAGCACGGTCTCCTCGTCCAGCCCGGGTGCGGGCGCCAGGACCTCGGTGTTGATGCCGTCGCGCTGGACGGTCTCGACCACCGGCCAGACGGCGACCTGCCCGAACGGGGAGCGGGCCACGAGCACCGCGAGCTCCCCCACCAGCGGCAGCCGCTCCTCGACCAGCAGGGTCCCGTGCCGCTCCAGCAGGTCGGCGACCTGGTCGGGACCGTGGACGACGAAGACCCCCCGGCCGTCGTAGCCCCCGCGCGGGGTCTTGACGACGACCGGCCAGCCGACCTCCTCGGCGAACGCGGCCACCGCGTGCACCGTGGGCGCCTCAGCCCAGGCCGGCTGCGGCTCCCCCGCCCCGGCCAGCGCCCGGCGCAGGACCAGCTTGTCCTGGGCGTGCAACAGCGCATCGGGGCCGGGGGCGACCCGTACGCCCTCGGCGGCCAGGGCGCGCAGGTGCTCGTTGGGCACGTGCTCGTGGTCGAAGGTGAGCACGGTGGCTCCGTCGGCCACGGCGCGCAGCGCACCCAGGTCGCGGTGGTCGCCGAGCCGGACATCGGCGGCGACCAGCGCCGCGGACTCGTCGGCACCGGTGGCCAGCACCCGCAGCGACTGGCCGAGGGCGATCGCGGCCTGGTGGGTCATGCGCGCGAGCTGTCCCCCGCCGACCATGACGACGACAGGTAGACCGGTGCGCGGGTCGAGGGAGGTCATGGCGCTGTCGAGGCTAGTGGCCCGGCCCAGTGCGTCAGCCACCGTCCGCCCGAGCGAGGACCGTGGTCCGGATCGAGCGACCCACCTCGTCGGCCACCTCCTGTGTGGGGTGGACGCCGTCCGAGGACGCACCCGCCACCCAGCGCCCGTCCTGCGCAACCCCCGCCCACGGGTCGGTGAAGACCCAGCCCTGCTCTGTCGCAACCTGCCGGAGCCGGTCGTTGTACGCGGTGACGGACTCCGCGTGGGCAGCGGACGGCGGTATCGCCGAGACGATGACCTCCCCGATGCGTAGTGTCCGCGTGATCGCCAGGAGGTTGTCCCGGCTGGCTGTCCAGTCGACGCCGGTGCCGACGTCGTTGGTACCGGCCATGACCACCAGGACGTCGCCGTCGACGTGTCGGACCCCACTGCGCATGTCCGCGGTGGTGGCGCCGGGGACCGCCCATCCACCGCCGAGGAGGAGCGGGTCGCCCACCGCGGACGGCACCCACGACCCCTCGCCCTCGATCTCGCCTCCTGCCAGGGGTCGTGAACCAGCGGTGAGCGAGTCACCGATGACGACGAGGACGACGCCGCTGGTGTCGACGCCCTCGACGTGGTCTGGCGAGGCGGAGCACGCGGTCGCTGACAGCGCCGCGAGCAGCACGCCCGCGCTCAGCCGGCGGACTCGGCGCGGACGGGCCAGGCGGGTGGGGGATCGCACGGACCGATTGTCTGCTCAACCCGGAGGAGACGATGGAACGCGCGCTGAGCGGTGGGGGGCGGCGAGGCCGTGAGCCGTAGAGTCGGTGCAATGCGGCTCCTCCCGGCTCTCCGCCGCCGCGCTGAGACGACGTGTCACGCGTTGCTCAGGGAACTCAGCGCATTCGGCGCGGTCGGCGCGGCGTGCTTCGCCCTCGACGTCGGACTGTTCCAGCTCCTCTACGTCTCCGGCACCGGCGCGGTGACCGCGAAACTGGTGTCCACGACCGTCTCGACGACGGCGGCCTACCTCGGGCACCGGTTCTGGTCCTTCACGCACCGGGAGCGCACCGGCTACCGGCGGGAGTACGCCGCCTTCATGTTGGTGAACGGGACTACACTGCTGATGGGACTGGCCCTGGTGGCGTTCGTGCGTCATCCGCTCGGCCAGGAGCACGCGCTGGTGCTGCAGGCGACGAACGTCGCCTCCATCGGACTGGGCACCGTGGTCCGCTGGTTCGCCTACCGGCGCTGGGTCTTCCCGCCGAGGGCCGATGACGTCGCCCGACCCGAAAGGGCATCCCGGGACCCCGTGGCGGCATCCACGCCGTCCAGCGCCTGACCCAGCACACCGAACTCCGGGGCAGGCAAGGCCCCACCTGCCTCACGCACACCGGGGGCCCGAGATCTCGCGTCCCACGGGATCCGTGGGACCAGTGATGCTCCCGGTGTGACGGAGAGGTCCGGTCCGGGGCGTCGTCCTCCAGTCGAGCTACCGAATCGTTACGTTCGGCAACGCCCGCCCGCTCCTCTGCGGACGGCGACCGAGCCGACTCCGTCACCGGGCGGCGATCCGCGACCCACACGGGGAGTTACGTCGGTGCGTACGACCAGCAGCTCAGGGAACAGCCAGCGACGCCTCGGCATGCTCGACGTCCTGCGCCTGTTCGCGGCCATGGCTGTCATGGGCTTCCACTTCACCGCTCGCGACAGCCCGGCCTGGGACGGTCCGGTGCCCGAAGCGGTCGCTCCGGTAGGGGAGTGGACCACCTATGGACGCCTGGGCGTCCCGCTGTTCTTCGTCATCAGCGGATTCGTCCTGCTGATGAGCTCCTGGAACAGGGACCTCCCCGATTTCATCGCCTCCCGGGCGGGCCGACTCTTTCCCGCCTACTGGGCGGCAGTCACGATCAGCATCGTCCTGGTACTCGTCCTCTGGCCCGAGAACCCCGCCTTCTTCGACAAGCAGGTCGGTGTCGCTCGCAGCCTCCTGAACCTCACGATGGTGCAGGCCGCCTTCGGTGTGCCGGACCTGGACGGTGTGTACTGGACCCTGTGGTACGAGGCGCGGTTCTACGCCCTCATCGCGCTGCTGATGCTGTGGGGCATAACGCGCGGCCGGGTCCTGGCGTTCTGTGCCCTCTGGCCGATCGTCGGAGCCATTGCCGCGGCCACGCACTCCGACCTGCTCACCGTCGTCCTCATGCCGGACTACGCTCCGTTCTTCTCCGGGGGGATGCTGCTCTTTGTCGTCCACCGGGATGGCCACGACCTCGGGACGTGGCTGCTGGTGGGGATGCAGGCGCTGTTCGGCCTCAACTTCGCCATGGGCTACTACCCAGGCGCACTCTCGGACGAGGTCCCCTGGCCTCCGTCGAAGGTGGGGATCGCACTCGCGACCCTGGCCTGCTTCGGCCTGGTGGCCCTCGTGACGCTCACTCCGCTCGCCACCACGCACGCCCGCTGGATGCCCCTGGCAGGCGCTCTGACGTATCCGCTCTATCTGATCCACGAGAACCTGGGCTGGTACGTCATCCACCTCTTCCGCGACAGCACCGGCCCCTGGGCGGCCATCGGCCTGGCGACCGCAGTGTCGTGCCTCGTGGGACTGGCCCTGCACCATCTGGTCGAGAAGCCCTGCGGTCCTCGCCTGCGGCGGGCGACGCTGGGGATGCTGCAGGGCGGCGGGCGCGGGAGCGAGCGGGTGGGGGTCTCCGCTCCCGCCCCGGTGGATGACCGACCACTCATCTCACGCCCCCACGCGATGCGGTCCACGGCGAGCGCGCCGGTGGGCATCCCCCGGCACAGCGCCTCCCGGGACCTCCATCGCCACCTCCCCGCACTGGACCGCCAGCCCCGCTCCGGACGCACCGACCCCCGGACACCCCGTTCGTCGCCGGATAGCGCGTCTCCCGTCAGGGGGGTCTGACCCGGCTGGCAGAGGTAGGCGGCGACCCGCCCGGAGGGTCGTCGTCGGGACCCCGCTCAGCCCGCGAGGCGCGAGCCCGACCGCCCGGCCACGACCTCCAGTCGGGTGGGGATGCGGGTACGCAGCTCCTCGAGGTGGCTGATCACCCCGACCGTGCGCCCGCCGCGGCGCAGCTCGTCGAGCACGGTCATCACCGCGTCGAGCGCCTGAGCGTCCAGCGTGCCGAAGCCCTCGTCGACGAAGAGCGTGTCCATCTGCACGCCGCCGGCCTCGGCGGTGACGACGTCGGCCAGGCCGAGGGCGAGGGCGAGGGAGGCCATGAAGCTCTCGCCGCCGGAGAGGGTCTTGGTCGGGCGCCGGGTGCCGGTGTACTCGTCGAGCACGTCGAGGCCCAGGCCGCCGCGGGCGCCGTGCCGGCCCAGGGCGTCGCTGTGCAGGAAGGTGTAGCGCCCCCGCGACATCTCCTGCAGCCGGCGGCTGGCCACCTCGGCCACCTGCTCGAGGCGGGCGGCGAGCACGAAGGACTGCAGCCGCATCCGCAGCGTGTTGGCACCGCGGCCGCCGACCAGGTCGGCCAGCCCGCCGACCTGGTCGGCGCGGGCGCGGCGCTCGGCGAGCTCCTCCTCCGCGGCCAGGACGTCGCCGGCCAGCCCGTCGAGCGCTGCCGCGCAGCGGCGGGCCTGGTCGAGGGCGGTCACCGCCTCCTCGCGGCGGGCGGTGAGCGCGGTGTAGCGCTCCTGCAGGGCCGCGACGTCGGGCCGCTGGTCGAGGTCGGCGAGGTCGGGGTCGGCGAGGGTGGCGGCGAGCACCGCGCGGGCGTCGTCGTGCGCGCGCAGCCGCGCGTCGAGGGCGGCGAGCTCACCGGCGGGCAGCAGGGCGCGGCCGGCGTCGGAGACGCCGGCGAACCCGGCCGCGGCCGCGCGCTCCCCGGCCGCGGCGCCGGCGGTGGTGACCGCCTCGGTGGCGCGCACCTCCTCCTCCGCCGCGGCGACGGCGGCCTCGCAGCGCTCCGCTTCGGCGGTCAGCCGGGCGGCGCGAGAGGGCAGGTCGGGGTCGTCACCGCGGGCTGCGTCGACGCGGGCGGCCGCCTCGGCCGCCGCCTGCTCGGCCGCCGCCTGCTCGGCGGTGCGGCGCTGCAGCGCCTCCCGGTCGGCGGCGAGCGCCGCGGCGGACGCGTCGCGGCGCTGCTCGGCCGCGACCAGCGCCCGGCGGGCGGCCTCGACGCCGCCGGCCAGCCGGGACACCTCCTCGAGCTCGGCCCGGCCGGCCGTGGCGCGGGCGGCCAGCGCCTCGGCCGGCTCGTCGCCCGCGCGGGCGCGCAGCACGGCGAGCTCGCGCTCCTGCGCCTCGACCCCCGCCGCGGCGGCGGTGCGGCGCTCGTCGGCGGCGTCGGCGGCGGCGCGGGCGCGCTCCTCGTCGTCGGCGGTGACCGGCGCCCCGGCCGGGACCGCCGGGCGCGGGTGCTCGGCGGAGCCGCACACCGGGCAGTCGGCACCGTCGGTCAGCCCGGCGGCGAGCTCGGCGGCCATGCCGTCGAGACGGGCGGTGCGCACCTCCACCAGCCGCTCCCGCGCCTCCAGCCAGCCCAGCCGGGCGGCGTCGGCCGCGGCGCGGGCGCCGTCGAGCCGGCCGGCGAGCGCGGCGGCGCGGGTGGCGGCGTCGAGAGCGGCGCGGGCGGCCTCCGCGGCGGCGGTCAGGCCGGGCAGCCGCGCGGCGGCGGCCTGCGCGGCGTCGAGGCGGGCCTGGGCGGCGGCCACCCGCGCCGGCTCCTCCTCCGCGGCCCGCGCGCCGTCGGCGCAGGCGGCGGTCAGCCGCTGCACCGCGCCGGCGAGCCGGGACGCGTCGCCGGCCAGCGCGCGGGCCCGGCCGGCGTCGGGCAGCAGCGCGCGGGCCTGCGCGGCGGCGTCCCGCAGGTCGCGCGCCGTCGCCGAGGTGGCCGGGTGCCCACCGCCGACCGCGGCCCAGGCGGCCGCGGCGCGCTCGCGGGCCGCGGCGGCGCGCGCGGCGGCGAGCGCGCCGCGCTCGGCGGTCTCCAGCACGTCGCGGAGCACCTCGGCACGGCGCCCGGCGTCGGCGCGGGCCCGCAGCGGCGCCAGCTGCGGCTCCCGGGCGGTGAGCTCCTCGAGTGAGGCGCGGGCGCGGTCCCGCCGGGCGTGCCGGTCGGCGAGCGCGCGGGCGGCGGCGAGCTCGGCGTCGGCCCGGGCGCTGTCGGCGGCCGCGGCCGCCGCGGCGGTCCGCGCGGCGGCCAGCCGCTCGGCCGCCTGGGTGCGGACCTGCCGCACCCAGGCGCCCACCGACGCACCCGGCCGCGCGCCGACCAGCTCCGGCGCGAGGTCCTCGGGCACCGCGACGTCGGCGATCTGGGCCACCCGGTGCAGCAGCATGCTCACCCGGTGCCGGTCGGCGCGCAGCGCCTCCTCGGCGGCCCGCCGCTCGCCGGCCAGCCACTCCTCGGCACGGGCGAACCGGTCGACGTCGAAGAGGGTGCGCAGCAGCTTGGCGCGGTCCTCGGGCTCGGCGCGCAGGAACCGGGCGAAGTCGCCCTGCGGGAGCAGCACCACCTGGCAGAACTGCTCGGCCGAGAGCCCCAGCCGGACGCGCAGGTACTCCGACCCCTCGTCGATGCGGGTGCTCACCGGCTCCCAGGTGCTGCCGGTCCAGCGCTGCACGGTGAGCCGCGCCTGCTCGGTGGTCTCGCCGGTGCCGCGCTTCTTGGGCCGGGTCTGCTCCGGCCGGCGCACCACGCGCAGCCGCTCCCCGGCCAGGGTGAGCTCGCAGCCGACCTCGGTGCGGGTGGCGGCGTCGGCGTGGTCGCTGCGCAGCCGGCGGGCCTCGCCGCGGGCTCCGGGCACCACGCCGTAGAGGGCGAACACGACGGCGTCGAGCAACGTCGTCTTGCCCGCTCCGGTGGGACCCCACAGCAGGAACAGCCCGTCACGGGCGACGTCGTCGACGTCGACGGTCTCGGTGCCGGCGAAGGGCCCGAAGGCGGTGAGCGTGAGGGAGTGCAGCCTCACCGGGCGGGCTCCTCGCGGGTCGCGGCGGCCAGCGCGCGCCCGAGCAGGTGTCGCTCGGCAGAGGTGGCGGCGACCCCGCCGCGGACGTGGCTGACGAACTCGCCGGCGACGTCGAGGTCGCCGCGCCCGCGCAGCCGCTCCTGGTAGCTGCGCCCGTCGGGGGTCCCGCCGCCGGACCACTCCAGGTGCACGCAGTGCGGGAAGCGGGTGCGCAGCTTGCGCATCGGGTCGGTCGGGCGCACGGGGTCGGTGAGGCGGGCGGAGACGAACGCCTCCTCGGCCGCGGCGTGCACCGGGTCGGCCAGCAGCTCCTCGAGGGTGCCGCTGAGGACCCGCAGGGCGCGGGGCAGGGGCAACGGCACGGCGCGGACGCCGGCCAGCCCGCCGGCGTCGAGGTCGACCAGCCACACCTGCTTGTCCTGGCCGGCCTCGCCGAAGGAGTAGGGCAGCGGCGAACCGCTGTAGCGCAGCCGGTCGGACAGCGACTGCGGCCGGTGGAGGTGGCCCAGCGCCACGTAGTCGACGCCGTCGAACACCGACGCGGGCACCAGGTCGACGCCGCCGACGCAGATGTCGCGCTCGCTGTCGCTGGCCACGCCGCCGCCGACGAAGGCGTGCGCCAGCACGACCGAGCGGGTGCCCGGGCGGAGGAAGAGGTCGGCGCGGACGCGGTCCATCGCCGCCCGCAGCACCGCCTCGTGGCTGCGCGCCTCGCGCAGGCCGAGCTCGTGGCGGGCGAGCTCGGGCTCCAGGTAGGGCAGGCCGTAGACCGCGACGTCGCCGTGCGCGTCGGACAGCAGCACCGGCTCGTCGAGGCCGCCGGTGGTCGTGCGGAAGTGCACGCCCGACCGGGTCAGCAGGCCGGAGAAGGTGCTCAGCCGGCGCGCGGAGTCGTGGTTGCCCGGCGTCAGGACGACCGCCGCGCCGGCCCCGACCAGCCGGGCGACCACCGCGTCGAGGACGGCCTGCGCATCGGCCGAGGGCACCGCACGGTCGTAGACGTCACCGGCCACCACGACCGCGTCGACCCGCTCGGCGGCGACGACGTCGGCCAGGCCGGAGAGCACCGTCTCCTGCTCGGCGAGCAGGTCGGCGCCGTGCAGTGACCGTCCGATGTGCCAGTCGGAGGTGTGCAGCAGCCGCATGGGTGCGGAAGGTAGGTCGCCGTACCGACAGATCCGGCCAGGCTCGCCGTGACCGATCGGTCACACCCCGCCGGGGGCGCGGGCCGGCGGGTCAGCGCAGGCGGGTGGTGCGGGACTCGACCGACGACCAGTCCTGGTACCAGTCCTCGTCGTGCCCGTCCCCGGCGGGGCCGCCCAGCCGAGGGTCGTCCTCGACGAGCTGGGCCAGCAGCGCCTGCACGCCGTCGCTGTCGGGCAGGCGGCGCAGCACCAGCGGGGGCCCGTCGCCGGCGGACTCCACGGTGACCGTGCCCGACCGCACGATCCGCTCCCACGGCGTCTGGCGGCAGGAGACGTCGGTGACGCGGGAGAGGGCGACGTCGCGGCCGCGGCGGGAGAGCACGCCGGTCCGTACCAGCACCCGGTGCGTGGTCACGACGACGTGGGTGGTGCGCCAGCGCAGCAGGGGGCCCGCGACGGCGACGGTGAGCACGACCAGCGCGACCGCCAGCAGCAGCATCCGCAGCACGCCCTGCTGGCGGCCGGCGGGGACGAGCGCGGCGAGGTAGGAGGCGGCGCCCACGACCACGAGGAACCGGACCACCGGCCAGAACAGCGTCGTCCAGTGCGGGTGCAGGTGGGCGACGACCTCCTCGTCGTCGGCCAGCAGCCGGTCGGGGTAGGGCACGTAGAGGAGGATGACCGAGCGGAGCCCGCGAGTCAGGTTCCCCGCGGGCGTGTCCGCACGTGCTGCACGTCGCCGGTGGCCAGCTCCACGGTGCCGGTCGCGGTCGACAGCACCAGCCGGCCGTCCCAGTCGACGGCGGTGACGGAACCGGCCACCTCCGACCCGTCGGGCAGGGTGACGACGACGTCGGCGCCGACCGTCGAGGACCAGGCGAGGTAGTCGCGGGCCAGGTCGCTGGCGACGGGGTCGCCGAGCGCGGCGGTCCAGGCGAGGTAGCGGCGTTCCAGCCCGCGCAGGAAGGTCAGCAGCAGCGGGCCCCGGTCGACGGGGCCGCCGGTGACCACCGACAGCGACGTCCCGGTGGGCGGCAGCTCCTCGCGGCGGGTGGTGACGTTGAGCCCGGTGCCGACGACGACCGCGCCGCTCGAGGCCTCGGCGAGGATCCCGGCGAGCTTGGCGCCGTCGACGGCCAGCAGGTCGTTGGGCCACTTGAGCGACGTGCGGACCCCGGCGACCTCGCCGACGGCCTCGGCCAGGGCCACGCCGGTGAGCAGCGGCAGCCAGCCGCGGCGGGCGGCCGGGACGTCGGGGCGCAGCAGCACCGAGACGGTCAGCCCGGCGCGTGGCGGCGAGACCCAGGTGCGGTCGAGCCGGCCGCGCCCGGCGGACTGGTGCTCGGCGACCAGGACCGTCCCCTCCGGCTCCCCGTCGGCGGCCCGTCCGGCGAGGACGGCGTTGGTCGAGCCGGTCTCCTCGACGACCTCCAGCGCGCGCCACAGGCGGCTGTCGCGGACGAGGGCGGCCTGCAGGGCCGCGGCGTCCAGCGGTGGGCGGTCGAGCTCCGACCAGCGGGCGGAGGGCGCGTCGGGCACTCCCCTACGCTACGGCTCCGTGAGTGCGGCTGAACTGGAGAGCGCCGGCGAGCACGTCCCCGGCGACGTCGACATCCACACGACCGCCGGCAAGCTGGCGGACTTCGGGCAGCGTGTCGAGGAGGCCGTGCACGCGGGCTCGCAGCGGGCGGTCGAGAAGCAGCACGCGGCGGGGAAGATGACCGCCCGCGAGCGGATCGAGGCGCTGCTGGACCCCGGCTCGTTCACCGAGCTCGACGAGTTCGCCCGCCACCGCTCCACCACCTTCGGCATGGAGGCCCGCCGGCCCTTCGGCGACGGCGTCGTCACCGGGTACGGCACCGTCGACGGCCGGCCGGTCTGCGTCTTCTCCCAGGACGTCACCGTGTTCGGCGGCAGCCTCGGCGAGGTCTACGGCGAGAAGATCGTCAAGGTCCTCGACCTGGCCCTGCGCAACGGCTGCCCGGTCATCGGCATCAACGAGGGCGGCGGCGCGCGCATCCAGGAGGGCGTGGTCTCCCTCGGCCTCTACGGCGAGATCTTCCGGCGCAACGTGCACGCCTCCGGCGTCGTCCCGCAGATCTCGCTGGTGATGGGCGCCGCGGCCGGCGGGCACGTCTACTCCCCCGCGCTCACCGACTTCATCGTCATGGTCGACAAGACCAGCCAGATGTTCATCACCGGTCCCGACGTCGTGAAGACGGTGACCGGCGAGGACGTCACGCTCGAGGAGCTCGGCGGCGCCCGCACCCACAACACGAAGTCCGGCGTCGCGCACTACCTCGCCGAGGACGAGGCCGACGCCCTCGACTACGTCAAGGCGCTGCTGTCCTACCTGCCGAGCAACAACCTCGACCCGCTGCCGGCCGTCGACGTCGCGCCGGTCGACGTCACGCTGCCCGACGCGGTGACCGAGGAGGACCTCGAGCTCGACGGCTTCGTCCCGGACTCGCCGAACACGCCCTACGACATGCACACCGTCATCGAGCACGTCCTCGACGACGGCGAGTTCCTCGAGGTGCAGGCCCTGTTCGCGCCGAACATCCTCGTCGGCTTCGGCCGGGTCGAGGGGCGGCCGGTCGGCGTCGTGGCCAACCAGCCCACCCAGTTCGCCGGCACGCTCGACATCGACGCCAGCGAGAAGGCCGCCCGCTTCGTGCGCACCTGCGACGCGTTCAACGTCCCGGTGCTCACCTTCGTCGACGTCCCGGGCTTCCTCCCCGGCACGTCGCAGGAGTGGGAGGGGATCATCCGCCGCGGGGCGAAGCTGATCTACGCCTACGCCGAGGCCACGGTCCCGAAGGTCACGGTGATCACCCGCAAGGCCTACGGCGGCGCCTACGACGTCATGGGTTCCAAGCACCTGGGCGCCGACCTCAACCTGGCCTGGCCGACCGCGCAGGTGGCGGTCATGGGCGCGCAGGGCGCGGTCAACATCCTCTACCGGCGCGAGCTCGCCGACGCCGACGACCCCGAGGCCCGCCGCGCCGAGCTGGTCACCGAGTACGAGGACACCCTGCTGTCCCCCTACATCGCCGCCGACCGCGGCTTCGTCGACCAGGTCATCCTGCCGTCGCACACCCGCGTCCAGGTGACCAAGGCGCTGCGGCTGCTGGCCAACAAGCGCCAGACCCTGCCGCCGAAGAAGCACGGGAACATCCCGCTGTGACGACGACACCGTCGTCCGCCGAGAGCGCGCCGCAGCGCCCGCTGCTGAGGGTCGTCCGGGGGGAGCCCACCGCCGAGGAGCTCGCCGCGCTGACCGTCGTGGTCGCCGCGCTCTCCCAGCGGAGCCGGCCGCGCCGCCGGCCGGTCCCGGTCGGGGCGTGGGCCTCCCCCGCCGCCCTGCACCGGCCGGTCCTGCGCCCCGGCCCCGGTGGCTGGCGCGCCGCGGGACGGCCCGGATGAGCCGGAGGCTGGTGCTGGCCTCCGCCTCGCCGGCCCGGCTGGCACTGCTCCGCCAGGCGGGGCTCGCCCCCGAGGTCGTCGTGAGCGACCTCGACGAGTCCACCGTCACCGCGCCGCGCGTCGGCGAGCGGGTGGCGCTCCTGGCCGCGGCGAAGGCCGCCACCGTCGCCGGCCGGGAGGACGACGCCCTCGTCGTCGGCGCCGACTCCCTGCTGGAGTTCCGCGGGCAGGCCATGGGGAAGCCGGCCGACGCGCACGAGGCCCGCGACCGCTGGCGGCGGATGTCCGGGCGCTCCGGGGTCCTGCACACCGGCCAGGCGCTGCTCGACGTGCGCGCCGGCCGGGTCGAGGGCCGCGACGTCGTCGTCACCTCGACCGTCGTGCACTTCGCCACCCCGACGGCGGAGGAGATCGAGGCCTACCTGGCCACCGGGGAGCCGCTCGCGGTCGCCGGCGCCTTCACCCTCGACGGGCTCGGCGCGCCGTTCGTCCGCCGGGTCGAGGGGGACCCGGCGTCGGTCGTCGGCCTGTCGCTGGCCGCGCTGCGCGAGCAGCTGCGCCGCCGCGGGCTGACGATCACCGACCTCTGGCGGCGGTAGGTCGTCTCAGTCACCGTCCGGCGGCACGGCCGGCCGACGGGCGACCGCCGACCGCGGATCCGGGGACACCGCCAAGCAGTCGCAGTCCGCCACGGACCCGGCCAGGTAGGCGGCCACCCGCGCCGCTGACATCGGGTGCCGGGATACCCAGTCGGACCGTTCGGCCTCCCGGACGAAGAAGTCGGTGTAGCCACGCGCTGCCAGCGTGTCGACCACCTCGTGGACACCGGGCCGGTTGACCTCGAAGAAGACCGACGGTCGGGCCGTGGTCAGGCCCCGTACCACGCCGGACTCGTGACCCTCGACGTCGATCTTGACGAGCACCGGGCTCCCGTGCTCGGCCACGAGCGAGTCCAGCGTCCGCAGCGGGACGGTGATCCTGCCGTTCCACTCCAGCTCGGCGCCGGCACCGGTGGCCCCGCCTGTGGCACGCGTCTCCTCCAGGGTGGCCAGCGCGTCCGCGGTCGTGCAGTACAGCGTCGCCTCGCCCGCGTGGTCGGACACCGCCGTCCCCACCACGGTCACCAACGGGTCGGCGCGGAAGCGGGCGCGCAGGTGCGCGCTCAGGCGGGGCTGGGGCTCGACCGCCACGACCCGGGTCCCCAGGTCGCGGAAGGCGGCCGTGAACTCGCCGATGTTGGCCCCGACGTCGAACACCAGGTCCCCGGGGCGGACGAGCTCGGCGAACAGGCGACGCTGACGGCGCCGCGTCCCGGTGACCTTGCGGCCGACGTTGCGCAGGTGGAAGTAGAGCGCCGGCATGCGGGTGAGGAGCAGACGATGCACGACCAGCATCCGCGGATGCTATGCGAGGACCGACGCCGCGTGCGCCCGCCGGAGCGGGTCCCGAAGGCGAGGGCACCGCCGGACGTCGGCGTCGCACTGGCTACAGTCCGACCGGTCCACCAACGAGGGAGCAGCCCGGTGCAGAAGGTCCTGATCGCCAACCGCGGCGAGATCGCCGTCCGCGTGGCCCGCGCCTGCCGGGACGCCGGGCTGACCAGCGTCGCGGTGTACGCCGAGACCGACCGGGACGCCCTCCACGTGCGCGCCGCCGACGAGGCCTTCGCCCTCGGCGGGACGACGCCGGGCGACTCCTACCTGGTGATCGACAAGATCCTCGACGCCGCCAAGCGCTCGGGCGCCGACGCGGTGCACCCCGGCTACGGCTTCCTGTCGGAGAACGCGGACTTCGCGCAGGCCGTCATCGACGCCGGGCTGACCTGGATCGGCCCCTCCCCCGAGTCGATCGTCGCCCTCGGCGACAAGGTCGCCGCCCGGCACATCGCCACGAAGGCCGGCGCGCCGCTCGTACCCGGCACGAAGGACCCGGTCGCCGGCGCCGACGAGGTGGTCGCCTTCGCCCGGGAGCACGGCCTGCCGGTGGCCATCAAGGCCGCCTTCGGAGGTGGCGGGCGCGGCCTGAAGGTCGCCCGCACCGAGGAGGAGATCCCCCACCTGTTCGACTCCGCCGTCCGCGAGGCGGTGGCCGCCTTCGGCCGCGGCGAGTGCTTCGTCGAGCGCTTCCTCGACAAGCCGCGGCACGTCGAGGCGCAGGTGCTGGCCGACACCCACGGCAACGTCGTCGTGGTCGGCTCCCGCGACTGCTCGCTGCAGCGGCGCAACCAGAAGCTGGTCGAGGAGGCCCCGGCGCCGTTCCTCACCGACGAGCAGCGCGCCCGCATCCACGAGTCGGCCAAGGCCATCTGCCGGGAGGCCGGGTACCACGGCGCCGGTACGGTGGAGTACCTCGTCGGCACCGACGGTTCGATCTCCTTCCTCGAGGTCAACACCCGCCTGCAGGTGGAGCACCCGGTCAGCGAGGAGACCAGCGGCATCGACCTGGTCCGCCAGCAGTTCCGCATCGCCGAGGGCCTGCCGCTGTCGATCACCGAGGACCCCGCCCCCCGCGGGCACAGCATCGAGTTCCGGATCAACGCCGAGGACGCCGGGCGCAACTTCATGCCCGCCCCCGGCCCGGTCACCCGGCTGGAGATCCCGCAGGGCCCCGGTGTCCGCTGGGACTCCGGCGTCGAGACCGGCGGCGAGGTGGCAGGCGCGTTCGACTCGATGCTGGCCAAGCTGATCGTCACCGGGGCCACCCGCGCGGAGGCGCTGCAGCGCGCCCGCCGTGCGCTCGACGAGCTCGTCGTCGAGGGCATGCCGACGGTGATCCCGTTCCACCGGGCGGTGGTCCGCGACGAGGCGTTCACCAGCGAGCCGTTCACGGTGCACACCCGGTGGATCGAGACCGAGTGGGACAACCAGGTCCCGCCCTACAGCGCCGCGCCGGCCGAGGCCGACGAGGAGGCGCCGAGGCAGACCGTCGTCGTCGAGGTCGGCGGTCGGCGCCTCGAGGTGTCGCTGCCCGCCAGCCTGGCGGCCGGCGGCGGGCCGGCCCCGGCCGGTGCCGAGCCCCGGCCGCGCAAGCGGGGCTCGGGTCACGGCGGGTCGGCCGCCTCCGGCGACAGCCTCACCTCGCCCATGCAGGGCACGATCGTCAAGGTCGCCGTCGCCGACGGGGACACCGTCGCCGAGGGCGACCTGGTCGTCGTCCTCGAGGCGATGAAGATGGAGCAGCCGATCACCGCGCACAGGGCCGGCACGGTCAGCGGCCTGTCCGCCGAGGTCGGCGCCACCGTC
Source organism: Geodermatophilus sp. SYSU D00696 (assembly GCF_054050235.1). Lineage (NCBI taxonomy): Bacteria > Bacillati > Actinomycetota > Actinomycetes > Geodermatophilales > Geodermatophilaceae > Geodermatophilus > Geodermatophilus sp. SYSU D00696. Next base: position 203,543 of record NZ_JBJGYY010000003.1, read on the forward strand.
ACCAGCGGTGCGGCCATCTGCACGATCGTCGACGCCGCGTAGCACCCGGGACCGGGCAGGCACACCCGGCCACGCGCCTCCGGCCATGGCCTGACGGCCTAGGGGCCCGGTCGGTCAGTAGGAGCGGCCGTAACGGGACGACCACAGGGCCCGGCCGCCGGTCGCGTACAGCACCAGGTTGCCGTCGTCCTGCATCCGCAGCTGAGCGCCGGGACTGCCCTGGGTGCGGGCGTTCCACACCGCGCGCCCGTCGGAGGCGTACACCACCAGGTTCCCGTCGGGCTGCAGCACCGTCCGCGCACCGGGGCTGCCGTGGGTGTGCGCGTGCCACAGCACCCGCCCGTCGGAGGCGTACACCACCAGGTTGCCGTCGGGCTGGGCCACCACCCGGTACTCCCCCGACGGCGAGCGCAGCGACTGCCCACCCGCCATCCGGTCCCCGGCGCGCAGCACGTCGAAGGCGTCCCGGCCGGTCCACCAGGCCGGTGATCCATCCACTCGGTACAGCACCAGGTTGCCGTCGTCCTGCATCCGCAGCTGAGCGCCGGGACTGCCCTGGGTGCGGGCGTTCCACACCGCGCGCCCGTCGGAGGCGTACACCACCAGGTTCCCGTCGGGCTGCAGCACC